>JAUXWH010000241.1 GCA_030681365.1 Bradyrhizobium sp. | reverse complement strand
TACCAACTATCCCAACTTCATTTTATTGCGGTGTATCAATGGTTTATTACACCCAACAAGTTGTGGGGGTGAAACCCCCATCCTAAAGGATGGGGACGCACGCCATGGGCGGTGCGCACCCCATGAGGATGGGATCCTTCGTCTAATGGGTTCCCGCCAGCCTCGGGGTCCACCCGGCGGCAGATGATCAGACGACGGCGGCCCCGACCGCCAAGCCAGTAACCGCCGTCGTCCTCCACCACGAACACATCCCCTTTGGACGGAGACCACCCATGGCTTCGATGACTCTGACTCTGCCTGCCGCCAATGCAAGCCCGCCCGCGATACCCACCCTAAGTTCGACGCATGGCGCCATCCTCGCGCTCGATCTCGGCACCACAACCGGCTGGGCGCTGAGGACGTCCGACGGCCTGATCACCAGCGGCACGGCGTCCTTTCGGCCCAGCCGCTATGACGGCGGCGGCATGAGGTACGTGCGCTTTCGCGCCTGGCTCGATAGCATCGCCGAGGATTCCGGCATTCCCGGCGCAATTCATTTCGAGGAAGTGCGCCGGCACATTGGCACCGACGCCGCGCACCTCTACGGCGGATTCCTGGCGACGCTCACCGCGTGGTGCGAGCAGCGCGACATCGCCTACCAGGGCGTCCCCGTGGGCACGATCAAGCGACACATCACCGGCAAGGGCAACGCCGACAAGGCAGCCGTGATTGCCGCGGTGCGGGCGCGCGGCTATGCGCCGGCGGACGACAACGAGGCCGACGCCATCGCCATCCTCCTGTGGGCCATCGAGTCGCAGGGAGGCGTGCGATGAGCGCCGATCAAATGCTCGCCCGCGCCAGCGCGGTCATCGGAGAGCGCCGGCAAGCCTACGGCGACCCCAAGGCGGTGATGGCGGCTATCGCAGCCCGCTGGTCGATCACGCTCGGCCGTCCGGTCACCCCGGCGCAGGTCATCCTGTGCATGATCGATCTCAAGGTCGCCCGCCTGGCGCATGACCCCGAATACCTCGATGGCGCGGTGGACGTCATCGGCTACGCCGCCCTGCTGCCGGAGGTCATTCAATGACATGGCTTCCCAGGGGCTACGGCGGCGAGCGTCGGCCGCCCGAAGGTGTCA
>JAUXWH010000236.1 GCA_030681365.1 Bradyrhizobium sp. | reverse complement strand
TCGGCGCCGAAGATCGGCGGCAAGCTCTCCTTGCGCGCCTCGGTGACCGGCGAGATCGTGATGGAAGGCGTCGAGGTGCCGGAGAGCGCGCTGCTGCCCAACGTCTCCGGCCTGAAGGGTCCGTTCGGCTGCCTCAACCGCGCCCGCTACGGCATTTCCTGGGGCGCGATGGGGGCCGCGGAAGACTGCATGGCGCGCGCGCGGCAGTACACGCTCGACCGCAAGCAGTTCAACCGGCCGCTGGCGGCGACGCAGCTGGTGCAGAAGAAACTCGCGGACATGCAGACCGACATCGCGCTCGGCCTGCAGGCCTCGTTGCGGGTGGGGCGGCTGATGGACGACGGCAAGATGGCGCCGGAGATGATCTCGATCGTCAAGCGCAACAATTGCGGCAAGGCGCTCGACATCGCGCGGATGGCCCGCGACATGCACGGCGGCAACGGCATCCAGATCGAATACCATGTGATGCGCCACGCGCAGAACCTGGAAACCGTCAACACCTACGAGGGCACCCACGACGTCCACGCCCTGATCCTCGGCCGCGCCATCACCGGCATTCAGGCGTTTTCGTAAATCAGCACCGTCATTCCGGGGCGCGTCGTAGACGCGAACCCGGAATCTCGCGCCTATCATTCCATCCTTGTCGAGATTCCGGGTCTGCGCCTTCGGCGCATCCCGGAATGACGCCGGAGTAAACGCCCATGGCCGACAACGACGACATCCCGTTCAACCGCGACTTTCCCTTGAAGCCCGGCGTGGTCGAAGAGGTCCGCCCCGGCGTGCGGCGCCTGCTCTGCAACAATCCGAGTCCCTTCACCTTCACCGGCACCGTCAGCTACATCGTGGGCACCGGCAAGGTCGCGATCATCGATCCCGGGCCGGACGATGAGGCCCATGCGGCGGCGCTGCTCGATGCGGTGCGCAATGAGACCGTGACGCATATCCTGGTCACCCACACCCACCGCGATCACTCGCCGAACACCGCACGCATCAAGGCCGCCACCGGCGCCACCGTCTATGCCGAGGGTCCGCATCGCGCCTCGCGGCCGCGCTACGAGAGCGAGAAGCACAACCCTGAATCCGGCGCCGACCGCGACTTCAAGCCGGATATCGAAGTGAAGCACGGCGATACCGTCGAGGGCGCGGGCTGGGCGCTGGAAGCGGTGGCGACGCCGGGTCATACCGCCAATCACCTGGCATTCGCCTGGGCCGAACGGAAGATCAATTTCGTCGGCGATCACGTGATGGGCTGGTCGACCTCGATCGTGGCGCCGCCGGACGGATCGATGGTCGACTACATGGCGTCGCTGGAAACGCTGGCGCGGCGCGACGAGGATCTGTATTTTTCCGGTCACGGCCCGGAAATCCCGGATGCCCGGCGCTATGTGCGTTTCCTGACCAGGCATCGCCAGGCCCGCGAAGCCTCGATCCTGCATCGCCTCGCCAAGGGAGAAACCGATATCCCGACCATCGTGCGCGTGGTCTATATCGGCATCGACCCGCGTCTGACGAATGCGGCGGGCTATTCCGTGCTGGCGCATCTGGAGGATCTGGTTGCGCGCGGCATGGTGGCGACCGACGGAGATCCGGTGATCGGCGGAAATTATCGGCTGGTGTAGCTGTCATTCCGGGATGCGCGGAGCGCAGACCCGGAATCTAGAAAGTTGCTACGCGAGATTCCGGGTTCATCGCTGCGCGATGCCCCGGAATGACGACTAGGGCCGCTCCTTCTTCACATTCTTCGCCTGCGCCTTGGCCGGCGCCGGCGGTTTCTTCGCCGGCATCTTGGCCTGGTCGGCGGCCGAGTTGATGTCCTCGATCAGTCTGGTCACCCGCGCCGCGTTGCTGCCGAGGTCGCTTTCGAAATAGCGCGACGACGAGCGGATATCGACGCGCGAGCCTTCGCCGTCGGGCTTGATGCGAATCGTTACGTCTTCGCGAAATCCCATGATCGGCGTTTGCGCGATCGCCTCAATGCGGCCGTCGCGGCGCGGCTGCGGCGGCCGCTCGTCGACCACGCGCCATTTGCGCTTGTTGACCAGCGCGAGCGTGACCTCATAGGCCCTGAGCGCCGGGACCTCGAGTTCGACGGTCTCGATACCGGGATAGGCCAGCCGCTGCTGCTCGGCGGAATAGAGCCCGGCATAGACCGCGGTGTTGGCGCCGTCACCGCCGCGCAGGCGCGCCAGCGCCTCGAAGCGCGGCGGATCGATCGGGTCGGTGGTGATGTCGTGGATCGGCGGCAGCTTGCGATAGTGCAGGCCGAGATAGGCCGGATAGGCCAGCACGACCGTGCTGATCAGGAACGCCAGCAGGATGCGGCCCATGCCGCGCGATCCATTCTGCCAGATCGCGGCGAAAGCGGCCAATCCCGTCAGGATGGAAAGCACCGCGCAGGCCAGCGCGCCGAAAAACGTTGCCAGCGCCGGTTTGACCTCGAGGAACCCGAAGCGGACGATGGCGATCGAAACCACGACCGCGACCACCGAAAACACCGCGAGATTGCGCGACCAGGTGGCGAGGCTGGACACGGGCTCCGAATGATAGGGGGCGGAAAACCTGCGGGCCATAGCTTGAAATTCTGCCGGTTGAAGCCTTGCCGGGCAAATGGCGCCGGGCTGCACTGATCCGCTTGAGATCACGGACCAAAGGCAAATTCAAGGGTGGATTGGGGGGAGGGGCCTTCCTTCTCCCACAAGGGGAGAAGGGAAGAAACCCGTCATGGCGCATGGTCGAACTGCGCGGCCACGAAGTCGACAAAGGCCTTGATGCGCGGCGCGCGGTGACGGCCCGGAACCGTCAGCGTATGGACCGCAAACGATTCCGGCATGCTGGTTTCCAGCAGCAGCGGAACCAGGGTGCCCTCCCGCAAGGGGCGCGCGACCATGAAGTCCGCCAGGCGCGCGATGCCGAGCCCGGCTACGGCCATGTCGAGCAGCAGGTCGGCATTGTCGCTGGTGAACGAGCCGGAGACAACGAGCCGGTTGATTCCTTCATGGGTGTGGAAGGGCCATTGCGACCACGTGGGTCCCTGCAGCGTCAGGCAATTGTGCCGCAGCAGATCGGCGGGCACGCGCGGCGATCCGTGCCTCTCCAGATAGAGCGGACTGGCGCAGATAAGACGTTTCGCTTCGGTGATCTTGCGCGCCACGAGGGAGGAGTCGCCGAGCGCGCCGGAGCGGATAGCCACGTCCACCTGTTCGGCAACCAGATCGACCTGGTGATCAGAAACATGAAGCTCGACGGTGATGTCGGGATAACGGGCGAAGAATGCCGGAAGTGCCGGACAGAGGATCAGTTTGGCGATGGCTGTTCCGACGCTGATCCTGAGGTGACCGCGTGGCAGCCGGCTCGCCGCCGTGACCTCGGCCTCCGCGGCCTCGATGGAAGCCAGGATGTCCCTGCTCCGCGCGACAAACAGTTCGCCTTCCGCTGTCAGAGCCAGCCGGCGCGTCGTTCGTGTCAGCAGGCTGACGCCCAGCCGGTCTTCCATACGGGTCACCAGCTTGGACAGCGCGGATGGCGTGATCCCGAGATCGTTGGCCGCGGCGGCAAAGCTGCCGCGCTCGATCACGCGGACAAAGGCGTTCATCTCGGCGGAGGCGGCATTTACATTCATGAATTCAATTCACGGGTGAATGTGTATCATAGCTCATTATAGCGCTGAGAATACATAATATGATCTTTTTTCACAACGAAGGAGATCGATATGTCCCGGGAAGTGATTCCGAACGGTCGCCTGCCGCGGGCGCAGGACATCGAAAACGTACTACGTCGTCCGGACGGCAGCTTCGATATCGCCGCTTACGCGAAGCTGGCGCACCGCGAACGCGCAGTGGTCATTACTGCCTCGGTCGGAGAAGGACTTCGGAGGGTGCGCGAGATGGTCTCGGGTGTCCGCGCAAGTCTCGCGCCGGCCGCAAGGTCCGGGCTGGCTTCCGGAAAGCATCATGCCGCTGCCCGGCGATAGGCAGCGTGCGTCCTTGTAATGAGTCTCTTGCTTCCTTCTCCCACAAGGGGAGAAGGAAAGAAGCGCCAGAGTGCTACGCCGCTGCGTTCGGAAACCGGTAGCTCTTGAACTGGTCGCGCAGCGCGGTTTTCAGGATCTTGCCGGTGGCGGTGTGCGGAATGCCGTCGACGAAGGCAACGTCGTCGGGCATCCACCACTTGGCGATCTTGCCGTCCATGAACTTCAGGATGTCCTCGCGCGTCGCGCTCTGGCCCTGCTTGAGCTGGATGATCAGCAGCGGACGCTCGTCCCATTTCGGATGATAAACGCCGATCACGGCGGCCTCCGCCACCGCGGGATGGCCCACCGCGAGATTCTCCAGGTCGATCGACGAAATCCACTCGCCGCCGGACTTGATCACGTCCTTGGAGCGATCGGTGATCCGCATGTAGCCGTGGGCATCGATGGTGGCGACGTCGCCGGTGTCGAAATAGCCTTCCTCGTCGAGGATATCGGCATCGACGCGGAAATAAGCCTTCGACACCGCGGGCCCGCTGACCTTCAGCCGCCCGAAGGTCTTGCCGTCCCATGGCAGGTCCTTGCCGGCATCGTCGGTGATCTTCATCTGCACGCCGAACGGCGGATAGCCCTGGGTCTGCAGGATATCGAGCCGGGCTTCGCCCTTCAGTTCGGCGAACGGCGGCTTCAGCGCTGCCAGCGTGCCGATCGGGCTCATTTCGGTCATGCCCCAGGCGTGACGAACCGCGACGCCCAGATCGAGGAACGACTGTATCATCGAGCGCGGCATCGCCGAGCCGCCGCACACCACCATGCGCAAATGAGGCAGTTTCAGGCTGCTGGCGGACATGTGGTTGAGCAGCATCAGCCACACCGTCGGCACGCCGGCCGTATGCGTCACCTTCTCGGTGTCCAGGAGTTCATAGACCGAGGCGCCGTCGAGCTTGGCGCCGGGAAATACCAGCTTGGTGCCCATCGAGGGCGCCGAGAACGCGATGCCCCAGCTGTTGGCATGGAACAATGGAACCACCGGAAGCATTGTATCGGCAGCGTTGGCGCCCAGGGAATCACCTGAATTGGCCATCAACGCGTGCAACACGTTGGAGCGATGCGAATACAACACGCCTTTGGGATCGCCCGTGGTGCCGGAGGTGTAGCACATCGCAGCTGCGGTATTCTCATCAAAGGTCTTCCACTTGAAATCGCCGTCGGCTTCCGCGATCCAGTCTTCATAGGCGACCGCGTTCTTCAGCGTGGTCTGTGGCATGTGCGCCTTGTCGGTGAAGACGATGTAACGTTCCACGCTGGGAAGCTTGTCGGCGATCTTCTCCAGAATCGGAATGAAGGTGAGGTCGGTCATCACCACACGGTCTTCGGCATGATTGATGATCCAGGCGATCTGGTCGGGGAACAGCCGGGGATTGACGGTATGGCAGATCGCGCCGATGCCCATGATGCCGTACCAGGCTTCGAGATGGCGCCAGGTGTTCCAGGCGATGGTGGCGACGCGGTCGCCCAGCTTGATGCCGTCGCGGTCGAGCCGCTGCGAAACTTTCAGCGCGCGGTCGCGGATTTGTCGGTAATTGGTGCGGTGAATGGGGCCTTCGACCGATCGCGTTACGACCTCCTGGGTGCCATGGACTTCGGCGGCGTGCTCGATAATCCGATGACAAAGCAAAGGCCAGTCTTGCATCAATCCAAGCATACGGTCGTTCCTCCGGAATGTGTTGTCGTTTGGCGCAGTTATTCGGAATTGCCATGAACTTTAGCGCGGAGAAAGCAAGCCGGAAATGGCCTTGTGGCAGCTTTCGCCGCATCGCGGCGGCAATGGTTACCGCCGTGGCGGTGCTTTGGCTTTGCGCCCAATCAATGCCCGCCGCCGCAGCCACGAAGGCGGGAATCTGGCCTCCGGGACCCTGGAGCGGCTTGTTCGGGGAGAGCCGGCCGAAAAAGCCGCGCCGGCCGGTGCTGGCGGTGCCGCTGCCGAAGCCGCGCCCGGCCGAGGCGCCCAAAGCTCAATTCAATGCCGGGCCCAAACCTGGGGCCGAGCCTGAGTCCAAGCCTGAGTCCGCGCCAGAATCCAATCGGGCGGAATCCGGCAAGCAAGAACCGGAAAAGCCGGCCTCCGCCGCGACCGACAAGGCGCCCGAACCGGCCGCACCCCCGCCGCCCTCGGCCTGCCGGCTGGCGCTGACGGAAGCGGTCGCGATCGCCCCCAGCATCCCCGACATCAAAGGTGTCGGCGGTTGCGGCGGCGAGGACCTGGTGCGCCTTGAAGCCGTGGTGTTGCCGGACAAGCGGCGGGTACCGCTGAAGCCGGCGGCCGTCCTCCGCTGCGCCATGGCCACCGCGATCGCCGACTGGATCCGCAGCGACATGGCGCCGCTGGCCGAGGGGCTCGGCAGCACCATCAGCGGCCTCGACAATTTCAACTCCTTCGAGTGCCGCGGTCGCAACCGCGTGGCCGGCGCCAGGCTGTCCGAGCACGGCCGTGCCAATGCGCTCGACATTCGCGGCATCAAGCTTGCCAACGGCCGCTCGATCTCGTTCACCGACCGCGCGGTGCCGCGCGAGACCCGCGAGAGCGTGCTGCATTCGATGTGCGCGCGGTTTCCGACGGTGCTGGGGCCGGGCTCGGACTGGTATCACGAGGACCACATCCACCTCGATCTGATGGAGCGGCGAAACAACTACAAGATCTGCCAGTGGGACGTGTGGGATCCGCTGCCGCAAATCGCCCCGCTGCTGCCGGCCGAGCGGCCGGAGGAGGCCCCGCCGCGCGAAGTCGCCGCCCAGGCCGAGCCAGCCAAACCTGAGGTCAAGCCCGATCAGGCCAAATCCGGGCAGGGCAAATCCGATGCGGCCAAACCGGCGAAGCCGGAAGCGGCGGCTGCCAACGCGACGGGCCCCGCGGCCGCGGGACCGTCAACGAAAAAGCGCCGGCAAGACCGGCGCTTTTGATCGGGTGGTCGACAGCTGCAAGCCGGATTGGCCGGCTATTGTATCATCGAGCCGCCGCCCTGCAGCGCCATCTTGGAATTGTAGGGCGAGTCGCCTTGCTTGGGGTCGAGCACGACCACGACGGTGCCGTTCTTGACGCGGGAGTAGAGGTCGATGACGTCCTCGTTGGTCATGCGGATGCAGCCCGACGAAATCGAGGCGCCGATATATTCCGGCTGATTGGTGCCGTGGATCCGGAACAGGGTGTCGCGGTTGCCCTGGTAAAGGTACAGCGCGCGGGCGCCGAGCGGGTTGTCGACGCCGCCGGGTACCGAGGCGGGCAACCCTTCGATGCGCTTGTGGATATCGGCGGTCGGCGTCCATTTCGGCCATTCCGCCATGTTGCCGACGCGGGCGATGCCGGAGAAGGCCAGTGCTTCCTCGCCGACGGTGACGCCATAGCGGATCGCCTTGCCGCCATCCTGCACCAGATAGAGATAATGATTGTCGGAATCGACCACGATGGTGCCGGGCATTTCCTTGCGGTGATAATCCACGATGGCGCGGCGGAACGGCTCGGCGGGAGTGACCTTGGCGTAGCGCGCCTTGGCAAGCTGCGCCTTGTCTGCCGGCTTCAGCGTCGCCTCCGGTGCCGCCTGATAGGTCGTAGCCTGCATGCAGCCCGACAGCATCAGGCCGGCGGCCAGCATTCCCAACATTGCCTTCAGCGACGACATGGTACAGTTCCAATCGAAAGTCTTCGCGGTCGCGCGCCAACTTTGCGCCCGAAACGCCACGATTCCATTAATCGTATTATCGTTGAAATCGCCAATAATTCCAGAACTTAGATGCCTGTCCCGCACCGCAACGGGCTGGCTGTGACCTTTTTGCCGCAACGGGTGACGTTTGCGGCTGATTTTTGGGCAGTTGCAACGCCGTCGCCGAATCGTCGCCACGGCGCCGCCATTTCGCCGCCGCAAAGATCAATCGGAGGTTAATGCGCCGGTCATCAAGCGCTTGCCAGAATCGAGCTAAGACCTGTTGGATGAGTCAGCCGCCCTGTCCCGGAGTTGCCCATGCTATCGGTGTTCGTCCCTGCCGAATTCTCCCTGAAGAAGATCGACGCCAGCGATCTCGCGGCGCTGCCGGAGAATGCGGTCTGGCTCGACCTCGTCAAGCCGAGCGGGGGCGAGGACAAGGCGGTGGAGCGGCTGGCGGGGGTCGCAATTCCGACCCGGGAGGACATGCAGGAGATCGAGATTTCCAGCCGGCTCTATATCGAAAACGGCGCGCGCTTCATGACGGCGACGCTGATGTGTGCTTCCGAGACTGAGAATCCGCGCACGGCGGCGGTGACCTTCATCCTCGCCGGTCACCGGCTGGTGACCGTGCGCTACGACGAGCCCAAGCCGTTCATGCTGGTGGAGAACAAGCTGGCGCGCGGCTGCGCGCCGGGGATAACAGGCGAAATGGTGCTGATGGAACTGCTGGACGCGGTGATCGACCGCAATGCCGATATTCTGGAGCGCGCCGGCAGCGACATGGAGACCATCAGCCACGATATTTTCGAGCCCGCGGGGAAGGCGCGCACCGGCCACGCCAAGCGCTATTCCGACATCCTGATCGCGATCGGGCGCAAGGGCGATCTCAACTCCAAAGTGCGGGAAAGCCTGGTCTCGATCGGCCGCGTGGTGACCTTCGTCGCCGCCGGCACCGAAGGCGTCAAATGGTCGAAGGACATGCGCGAGCAACTGAAGACCATGCAGCGCGACGTCACCTCGCTGACCGACCACGCCAGCTATCTCGCCAACAAGATCACCTTCGTGCTCGACGCCATGCTCGGCGTCGTCAATCTCGAGCAGAACAACATCATCAAGCTGTTTTCGGTGATGGCGGTGGTCCTGATGCCGCCGACCCTGATCGCCTCGGTCTACGGCATGAATTTCCGCATGATGCCGGAACTGGAATGGACCTACGGCTATCCGATGGCGCTGATCATGATGCTGTGCGCAGCGGCGGGGCCGTACTTCTTTTTCAGATGGAAGAAGTGGCTGTAGTCACCGAGGTGTTAAAGGGTGCACCCGTCCTCCGGGGCTTTGATACACCTCCGAAAAACCAGGGAACCCGCCACATTTCTACGGATAAAATTTGAGCATTGCGCTGAACGTTTGCGCGACGGCTATCTGCCATAACGCTGTCACAAGCCGCGAGGACAGCCATGGTTGAGAAAGTTATAAGGTCACCCCGCAACGTCGTCGATTTCGCGCGCTATCAGGCCGACCGCAATGCGGCGGGCAGGGCGCAGGCGATGTCGGCGCGGATGTGCCGGCATTGCGGCGCGGCGCTGCAGGAGGGCGAGCGCGAGGACGAGTGCTCCAGCACCTTCAACGTCGAGGCCGACAGCCTGCGCTGGCAGGCCGCGCAGATTCTGCGCGGGCTGGTTTGAGCGAAGATCCGTAGGGTGGACAAAGACGCTCTTGCGCCGTGCCCACCATTTCGGTGCAAAGCAGGATGGTGGGCACGCTTCGCTTTGCCCTCCCTACGACCTCTTCGTCGAGCTACACGTGCTGCCCGCCATTGATGTGGATCTCGGCGCCGTTCACGTAGGACGACGTCTCCGTGCACAGCACATAGATGATCTTCGCCACTTCATCCGGTGTGCCGAGCCGGTGCAGCGGAATCTGCTGCTCGACGATCTTCTCGGTGCCCGGCGACAGGATCGAGGTATCGATTTCGCCCGGCGCGATCGAATTGACGCGGACGCCGATGCGGCCGAAATCGGACGCCATCTCGCGGGTCAGGGAGGCCA
>JAUXWH010000226.1 GCA_030681365.1 Bradyrhizobium sp. | reverse complement strand
GCCGCCGATGATGGAGTTTTGAGGCGCGACGGCGACGTCGGGCCAGTACGGCAGCATGCCGTAGCCCACCTCGAATTTCGAATTGGCCTTTATGTCGGCGCGCGTCGCCGAGCTCCCCAGGAAGATGCCGCATTCCCCGTTTTGAAAGCGGGGCTCTGCGGTTTGCGCCCGGCCGCTGTAGTCGAACACCTTGGTGGTCTGCCATTCCGCCAGTTGCGCGATATGGCGTACCATCACCGGATTGTTGAAATTGAGTTCGGCGTCGAGACCGCTGAAGCCATTGGCCATGGTCGAGACCGGCAGATTGTGGAACGCGGAAAAATTCTCGACGTTGATCCATGACGGCCAGGAGGTGGTCAAACCGCAAACCGCGCCCGACGCCCGCAGTTTCTTCGCGGCCGCGCCGACCTCGGGCCAGGTTTTCGGCGGCGTTTCGGGATCGAGGCCGGCGGCGCGGAACAGGACCTTGTTATAGTAAAGGATCGGCGTCGAGGCGTTGAACGGGAATGAAAGCATGGTGCCGGCGACGTCGGCATAATAGCCGGTCACCGCCGGAAGATAGTCGGCCGGCGAAAATGCCTCGGCCTCGTCTCGCATCAGCGAGTACACCGGATAGATCGCGCCCTTGGCCGCCATCATGGTCGCGGTCGCGATCTCGTTGACCTGAACGATGGCCGGCTGGCTGCGCGAGCGAAACGCAAAGATCGCCGCGGTGACGGTTTCGGTGTAGTTTCCCTTGTAGCTCGGCACGATCCGGTATTCGGATTGCGATGCGTTGAAATCCGACGCCAGCTTTTCGAGCTGGCGTCCGAGTTCGCCCGACATGGCATGCCACCACATGATCTCGGTGACGGCCCATGCCGGAGACGCCAGCATGACGATGGCGGCGACGGCCGCGAGCTGCAAAAATCTCAGAGCCGAATTCACCATATTGCCAATCTGATCCGTGGCGGCCGAAACGCCGCTCTCGCGCGTGGTGCGCCCTCAATAAGGCCCGGAGCCTGCGGATTCAATCCGCAAAAGGTCCGGCGCAGCGCACCATTGACGCCGTCCGCGGCGCTGGCAGGATAGCCATCGCAAGCCGGCATCTGCTAAATGGGTTGAACCTTTCTGCCCCGCCGCCGACATCATCACAAGGGGATGAGTTTTGCCCGTGTACAGCCGCGCCGGCCTTTCGCGGACCGTAACACTCGTTGTCGCGCTGTCGCTGACGGCGGTCTCGACGGGTGCCGTCGCACGGACACTTGGCGCCGCCGGTACCAGCGACGCCGGCGCCATCGGCCTCGATCGCAGCAATGTCGCGGCGATCGGCAGCGATATCCCCGTCAGCCTCGAATCGTGGCGACTGGCCGGCCTGGCGTTTTACGATTCCGCGGCCGGATCGATCGCCGGCAGCGTCAGATTCGAGAGCGCGATGGCCGGAAACCATGCACAAGCACAGCCCGATGCCGCGGCAGCGTGGCTGATCGAACAAATTCGCAAGGTGGAGTGAACCGGCCTTGGCATTGCCGCGGCACGACGAAAGCATGGAACGGCCGGCGGGTTTCGCCGCGCGGGGCCGCGCCCGGATCGTCGGGCTGGTCCGCGCGGTGCCGATCCGCTGGCGCATCCTGTCGATCGCCGCGCTGAATTCGGCCGTGGTCGTGGTGCTTGCCGGCATGATCTGGAACGGCGCCCAGGTGCTCGGCTCGGCCTGGGACGACGTGCGGCAGGTGCGCGAATCCGACAAGATCCTGGCGCTGCTCGAAAGCGAAACCAGCCGGCTGCAGAACCTGATCCACCGCTACATCAATCAGCCGAGCCCGGAATTGTTCGCCGAGATCCTGCTGCTGCGCGAGGCGGTGCTGGGTACGCTGACCACGCGCGCGTCGACCGACCCGATGCTGTCAGGATCGGTCGCCGAACTCGAGCGCGTCACCGATAAATTCCTCAACGGCTTCGGCGAACTGCGCGCGGTCCAGGCCACCATCACCAAAACCTATCAGGAGCAGGTGCTGGCTCCGGCCAAGGACATGGCGGGGCTCTATTCGATCATCGAAGGCGCCACCGGGCGCCGCGAGGCCCTGATCTGGCCGGCGCTGGGCAAATCCCGCGAGGCGTTCACCGCGATGCTGGTCGCCGCCAACTCCTATTACCTGTCGCTGGCGACGGCGTCCGCCGAGGACGCCCGCAGAAATACCGAGACCATCGAAAAAACCATCCCGGAGATGTCGGAACTCGCCGACAACGACCTGCAGCGCATGGCGCTGCAGCGGCTGCAGGCAAGGACATCCGCGCTGCGCACGGGCTTCGCCAAACTGTCGGAGCAACTGGCCCACCGCACCGGACTGCTGCGCAACACCATCGACGCCAGCCAGGCCGAGGCGATCGGCGCCATCGATAACCTGTCGGTCAAGATGCGCCAGCACGAGCAGAGGGCGCAGGCGACATTCGACCGCACGCTGACCAATATTTCCCGCAAGGTGCTGTCGATCGCCGTCATCTTTCTCGGCATCATCCTGACCGCCGGGGTCATCATCGCGCTCTCGATCCGGCTGCCGCTGCAGCAGATCATGGCATCGATGCACGCCATCACGACGGGCGACTACGACCGGCGCGTGCAGGGCACCGATGCCAAGGACGAGGTCGGCGCGATGGCGCGCGCCGTCGAGGTGTTCCGCGAAAACGCCATCGCCAAGCGCGAGACCGAGGACGAACTGCGCACCTCGAAGGAAAAGGCCGAAGGCGCCCTGCTCGAGCTCAACGCCGCCCAGCAGAACCTGATCGACGCCGAACGGCTGGCGGCGCTCGGCGGCTTGGTCGCCGGCGTCGCCCATGAAGTCAACAATCCGATCGGCATCAGCCTGACGGTGGCGTCCAGCTTCGCGCGCCGCGCCGAAATGTTCGAGGCCGAGCTGCGGTCCGACGGGCAGTTGCGCAAGTCTCAGCTCGAGGAATTCGTCCGCTCTTCCCGCGACGCCGCCGGGCAGTTGGTGGCGAACCTCCATCGCGCCGGCGAACTGATCCAGTCCTTCAAGCAGGTCGCGGTGGACCGCTCGCATGCCGAACGGCGCCAGTTCAGCCTGTCGGAAGCGACCGACCAGATCATCGCGAGCCTGCGGCCGGTGCTGAAGCGATCCGCGATCACGCTTTCGGTCGACGTGCCGGAAGGCCTTGTCATCGACGGCTATCCGGGGTCGTATGGCCAGATTCTGACCAATCTGTTCCTCAACGCGGCCAATCACGCCTTTGCCGACGGTCGCAGCGGCGCCATCTCGATTTCGGCGCGGCCGCGCGGCAGCGACGACGTCGAAATCATTTTCGCCGATAACGGGGCCGGAATGACCCCGGACGTGCAGCGGCAGGCCTTCGACCCGTTCTTTACCACCCGCCGCAACGAGGGTGGCACCGGACTGGGCCTGCACATTGTTTATAATCTGGTTACCCAGCAACTCGGCGGCCGGATGATGCTTGATTCAAGACTGGGACAAGGCACCACATTTCGCATTATCATGCCGCGGGCCGCCAAGGGCGGTTCCACGACCACAGTGCAAGCAAGTGACGGGATTCCGCAATGGCCGAACAGGACGATGTCCTCCACCTGATCGACGATTCCGGAACCGCTCCGGTAGCCTCGACGGCGCGCAAATGGAAGGTCGCCGTCATCGACGACGACCAGGCCGTGCATGAAGGCACGCGGTTCGCGCTGAGCGACTACAATCTCAACGGCCAGACGCTGGAAATCCTGTCGGCCTATTCGGCGGCCGAGGGCCGCAAGCTGATGCAGGCGCATCCGGATATCGCCGCCGTCCTGCTCGACGTCATCATGGAAACCGACGCCGCCGGCCTCGACCTGGTCGAGTACATCCGCAACGAGATCAAGAACGAGACCGTCCGCATCATCCTGCGCACCGGGCAGCCCGGCCAGGCGCCGGAGCGGCGCGTCATCGTCCAGTACGATATCAACGACTACAAGGCGAAGACCGAACTCACC
>JAUXWH010000214.1 GCA_030681365.1 Bradyrhizobium sp. | reverse complement strand
CGGAATCCGCGACGCCGGCTGCAGCGTCGCCAGCGTCTCGCGGATGCGCTTGTTGGCGCGGTCGATCTTGTTGAGAAACAGGAAGCGCGGAATGCCGAGGTCCTCGAGCTCGCGCAGGATGATCTGCAGCTGCGGCAGCTTTTTCTCGTCGGCTTCGCAGACCACGATGGCGGCGTCGACCGCCGGGATCGCGGCGCGCATGTCGTGCGCGAATTCGACCGAGCCCGGACAATCGATGAAGGTGTAGCTTTCGCCCATGAAGGTGGTGGTGGCGGCGGTCAGCCCGGTTCCCATCTTGTGATGGCGGGCCTCGGGACTGGCGTCCCCGACCGAGGTTCCCGCATCGACGCTGCCGGCGCGGGGGATGGCGCCGGTGCGCGCCAATATGGCTTCGAGAAGTGTGGTTTTACCGCTTTGGAAAGGGCCCACCAGCGCAATGCACCGTGGGCCGCGGGGACTTCTGACGTCTTGTCCCATTGCCGCCTCCTTGTTGGAGCTCGGCCCATGATTGGGTCGGCGTTCACAGATCGTCCGCCCGTCCCGCGATTTTGGCAAGCGGGAAAATTCTTGATGCGGTGCATTGTGAAGATGCATAAGGCCGACCAACATACCGCCGTCATCCTGAGGTGCCGTCGCTGTTGCGACGGCCTCGAAGGATGGGCCGCGAGCACCGTCCCCGCTTCCATCCTTCGAGGCTCGCAAGGGCTCGCACCTCAGGATGACGGCGCAACTTGTTTCAACACCAGATACACGTCCGCCTTCTCGCGGCACGATCCGCCCGAGGTTTGCCAATCGTTCCCCCTCGAACGAGGGAGCAGGGAATGCCGGATGCGCGCTGCACCCGCGGTCTCGTGTGCAATGTTGCACGAGTTAAAAAACGCACACGAGCATACAGGGCAGCGGAGAACATCCGACATTCCCTGCGCAATGGCTTGACGGCTTATCGCGCGCTCACCCCGGAGAATTCATGGCCTTTGTCGCCTCCGTGGCCTCACGGAAACCGGCGCCCCGGCCCGGTCGGGCCTGCAGCACCTCCGCAAGACTTGACGCCTACCAGTTTCAGGCATCGGGTCCACACGCTTTTGCCGTACGCTCCGGCACCGCTCGTCAACACGTTCCAGGACCGCTCACGGAGTTTACCCGCCCTGCAATCCCGTTCCGCGCACGATGCCGCCGCGTCCACCGCATCCCGTCCCAACGTTCGGTGACGATGGCCAACGCCCCTTCCTAAGGGGACAGGATGGCGGGATTCATAATGGTGATTTGGGTTTCGGGAAAAGCGAAATTTTATCCGACGGGTTGATTTGTCGCATCCCGCCGGATCAGCTCCAACCCACCCACGAGACGGCGGATTAAAAGGAATCCGCCCTACGCCCCTAGTCGCTCAGGCTGAGCGCGAAGTCGTGGAACCGCCGTCATAAGCGGTGCCGATCGCCCTCCTCATTTGGGCCTTTACGACCTTTCGCGCTGATCTGTCGGCGTCATACCGAAACGATTGCGAAAGCGACGATTGAAGTAAGGGACTTCGTTGAACCCACAGCTCCATCCAATTTCACTTACCTTCAATCGATCGCAAGCTGGATCCAGCAGCATGGCTCTGGCCTTTTGCAGGCGCATCTCGAGCACGCGCTCCGCGAAGCTCGATCCGCTCTCGGCCAGGAGATCGTTGACGTAACGACGCGACAATCCCAAACGCTGCGCAACGGTCTGCGACGAAAATGCCGGATTGTGAAAGCCCGATTTGATGGCCGCAAGAATGTCATGCAATCGCATCGCGCGCAGGCCGCGCCTCATTGCGGCTTCGGCTGGGTCGCCGCGCGCGCCCAAGGCGAGTGCAACGACGTCGACCAGCATGGTTTCGACGTGGAGGTCGAGTGCCGGATCGCGTTCCTGCTTCAAGTCCATGAGAAATTTTGCGTACTGGCCGAGGTGCCGTAGCGCCGGCGACGACGCATCCAATGGCTTGCCGATGAGACCTTCCGCATCCGGCACTGAGGCCAGAAGCCGGTCGCGCGAAAGGTTGATCGCATACCATCCGGTTTGCGGCCCTCCGATGATCTGCCCGGGTTCGGCATTGGTTAGAAGCACCGCGGTGTCGCGATCGATCTTCACCTCCTGCTCGTTCTGGATGCTGATGATGTCGGAACGGCCGTCATGAAGCCCGATGCAGAAATTGTCCGCCCCGTCGGAGGCTACATCGCGCTTGCTACGCTTGATCCGGTCGATGCTGCCGGTGAGCCGGCCGATGCCGACCTCGCCGATCGGCATGAATTCGAAATCAACGGAAAAAGGCCGATCAGGCGCACGGCGAAGTTCGACCGAACCGTAAAGGGCGTTCCACTGATCCCGCCACAGCGAGAATCTTTCCTGGTCATTGAGATGGGCCGGGAGCTGTTCCGACGAAAAAACAACTTTATGAATCCTGCCGCCGACGGCCTTTCCACCAGACTCTTCATTTTCCATTGCCAACAATGCTTTCAAAGTTCGATTCGTATCGAGAAAATTCCGGTCTGGACAGAATACCGGTATCGTCCGGCGATCCAAGAGTGCCTGTCAGTCCAATTCCCGTGCCATCCAGGCCCGACATGCGTGGCGCGATTGCAACGCTTGCCGGCAATCGCAGGCCAGTGCCTTCTGGTGCAGGTCAAATGCCACCCAGGACAATTCGAATATGCCGGGATTGGTAAGAATGAACCGCGCAGAAACAATACCGGATGAATCAGACCGGACCATTGGGGCCTGGACTCATCCACGAACCTGTTCGGGGCAACATTATGAGGCGTCTACTTGTATCGCGGACCGGGATTGCAACTACTGCAATCTCATTGGGCAGTTGCGTTGCCGCGTACGCCGCCGATCTCGGAGCGCGCCCGGCATATAAAGCAGCGCCAATTGCCGCTGCTCATGACTGGACGGGCATGTATATTGGCGGTCACCTCGGCTGGGCCGGCGCAGACCGCACTTTCGATCGAACCTTTGTGGGCGGTACGGTGACCATCAATCCCGGCTTCACACAGCGCCCGGGCGGCTTTATCGGTGGCGGCCAGATCGGCTTCAACCGGCAGACGGGCAACTGGGTCTGGGGCCTCGAAGCGGACATCTCGGGCACGACGCTGCGCAATTCGACTACCGTTGCCGTCCCCACACTCCCACTCATTACTCAAACCTACGACGCATCGATCGACTGGACCGCCAGTCTGACCGGGCGCCTCGGCTATGCCTGGGATCGCTGGATGGTATATGGCAAGGGCGGTGCCGCTGTGATGCACGAGACCTATGCCCTGACGGCGCCCGGCCTCGTGATACCGGATTCCCCATATCATGACGCCAAGGTCGCCCGGCTCGGCTGGACCGTAGGCGCTGGTGTCGAAAATGCCTTCCTGGATAATTGGTCGTGGAAAGCCGAATACAACTACCTTCGGTTCGACGGCAACGACAGCATCACCAACGCCCTCTCCGTAGCAACGGTTACGGGCATCACGTCCCACACCGAGGTGAACCTGCATCTCGTCAAGGCCGGTATAAACTACAGGTTTGGCGGCCCGATTGCGGCGGCAGGCGTTCGACCAGCGAACGCCTACAAAACCCCGGTCGCAAACGCATATGACTGGACGGGATTGTACGTCGGCGGGCATACCGGGTGGGCAGGCGCCGAGCGAAACTTCCTCACCATTTTTGGTGTCGTCGGCAACATCTTTACCCCGCCGTTTGAGCAAAGTCCCAACGGCCTTGTGGGTGGCGGACAGGTCGGCTTCAACCGCCAAACGCGCAACTGGGTGTTCGGACTTGAAGTCGATGTTTCAGGCACAGATCTAGGTGCGAGGAACACCGTTACCGATCCAACCGGGACGATATCCCAGACCTACAATGTCGAGATCGACTGGACCGCCACCCTCGCAGGACGCGTGGGTTACGCCTCGGACCGCTGGATGGTTTATGGCAAGGGCGGAGGTGCGCTGATGCGCGAGACCTACGCGCTGACGGCTCCGTTGCTCGGAACACGCAATGACGCCCATGCGACCCGCGTCGGCTGGACCGTCGGCGCCGGTGTCGAGAACGCCTTCCTCGATAACTGGTCGTGGAAGGTGGAGTACAACTTCATGAGGTTCGATAACACCAAGACCATCAGTCACACGAGCCCTACCGCGAATGGGGCCGGCATCGCGTCCGAAACCAATGTCGACCTTCACGCCGTGAAGTTCGGCGTCAATTACCGCCTAAGCAACTAGGACGAGGAATTCACATGAAATCGGTTTTGACCGCGGCGACGCTTGCCATTCTTGCTTCAACTGCGGCTCAGTCCGCCGACATGGCTGCGCGTCCTCTCACCAAGGCTCCCGTGGTGGACCGTTTGTATAGCTGGACCGGCCTTTATGTCGGTGGTACGGCCGGTTACGGCTGGGGAAGGACGCGCCAGATCGACGATACTCGCTCCTCGCCCGAATTCGATTACGAAGGTTTCGTGGGGGGCGGAACGCTGGGCTACAACTGGCAGGCGGGTGCGGTTGTTCTCGGGTTCGAAACCGATATTTCCTACGCAGACATCAAGGGAGCGATTGCCGACGGGCCCGGCTGGGGCTGCGGCTTCCCAACGACCTCCTGTCATAACGAGGTACAGTGGTTTGGCACCGCGCGCGGTCGTCTTGGCTATGCGTTGGATCGTTTCTTGCCCTACATTACCGGTGGCCTGGCCTATGGACGAGTCTACGGCGATTTCACATCATGCAGCCTCCAGTGCATCGAATCCACGCGTACCGGCTGGACGGCAGGTGCCGGCCTGGAGTGGGCATTCGCATCCAGTTGGTCTGCAAAGGTTGAATATCTCCGCGTCGATCTCGGAGAGTTCTCTGTAACGTCAGGCGGCAATACCCTGGGCGTAGTTACAACCTTCGACGTCGTCCGGGCCGGTATCAATTATAAATTCGATTGGGGCGGCGCTCCGCTCGTGGCGAAATACTGAGCAGTGCGTAGGGCGGCTTTTCTTTAACCCGCCGAACCATCCGAGATGGCGGATTAAAGGGAATCCGCCCTACGGCGCTGATCTCCACCTCAGCCTCAGACCGCTTCCGTCCAGCTTTCCGAGAATGCCAATGCCGACGTCGAAAATGGCCGGCCCTCACGTTCCCGCGGCCAGGATCGTCCAGCTGCCTCAACGCCGTTGCGGACGAGGCGCGTGCCGAGCGCCGGGATCAGCACGGTGCAAACGCCGTAGCGCCGGTCCGGAATCTGGTTCGGCTGCGAGTGGATGAGCAGCGGCTCGCCGATATCGAACCAGGTCAGCGAGATTTCTTCGCCGTGCGACTTAATGTGCTCGGTCCAGAAGTAGCTGACATCGCCGGCTTTGGAGAATTGCGCGTCCGCACAGGGGATCGTTGTGTCCAGAAGTTCGGCATTGAGCATGCCCTGTACGGTCGACTGCAGCCAGCGCGCCATTGCGATGTTGTCGGAGTAGATGCGCCAGCGCGCTTCCGTCAGCTCGCTTTTCAAATAGAGGACGTGGCCGGGTCCCGCCGGCGAAAAGATGATCCGCCAATAGCTCGCCTCCGTCGAGTTGGGCTCGCCGTCCTTCGGGCTCAAACGTATGAACGGGTTCTCGCCCGTCAGGATGGTCTTGTTGGGATCGGCGATGCTCATGGCAAACGGTCTCCTTCCTGATTTCCCGTGATACGTTGTTGCTTACGCTTCAGGTTCGCAGCAGCACAGGAACGTGGCAATAGCCATTATTGCAAGCCACCACGCCTTGACTGCTCTTGGACGATGAGCAGACATGGTTGCGCGGATGCGACGGCGCATTTGCATCAAGGAGAGTAACCATGAACCTTTCGGGCGCAGTCGCACTGGTCACCGGCGGCAATGGCGGGCTGGGGCAGCGGATCTGCCACGCGCTGGCGCGGGAGGGCGCGCATGTCGCGGTCGTGTATGCGCGCAGCCGCGAGCAGGCGGAAGGCGTCGCCGGCGAACTGACGTCGCGCTATCAGGTCAGGGCTCAGGCTTTCGGCTGCAACATCGCCGACGGCGCGGATGTGGAGCGGCTGGTCGGCGAGGTCACCAAGGCGTTCGGCCGGCTCGACGTGCTGGTCAATGACGCCGCCTACAATGTCGCGATCCCGTTCGGCGACCTCGACGCACTGACGCCGGAGGTGTGGGACAAGATCATGGCGATCAACCTGACCGGGCCGATGCGCCTGATCAGGGCGGCGGCGCCGGTCATGAAGGCGCAGGGGCGCGGCCGCATCGTCAACATATCCTCGGTGGCGGGGCTGAGCCCGACCGGCTCCTCGATCGCCTATGCGGTGTCGAAGGCCGGGCTCGTTCACCTGACGCGCTGCATGGCGGTGGCGCTGGCGCCGGAGACGCTGGTCAACTGCGTGGCGCCCGGCCTGCTGGACGGCACCCGCGCGACGGCCAATCTGCGCGCCGAGCATGTCGAGCGCGCCGCCTCAAGCGCGGTTTTGAAGAAGCCGGCCGACAAGGACGACTGCGCCGACATGGTGGTCGCGATGTGCCGCACCGAGACCATGACCGGCCAGACCGTCGTGATCGATTCCGGACGGGTTTTTCATTGAGGCCAGCATCCGTCATTCCGGGGCAGCCAGCAGGGCTGAACCTCAGATGTGCAATTGCACATCGGGGAATCTCGACGGGTTGGGCACCGAGAGAGCACCTCCTCCAGATTCCGGGGGCGCGCTGACGCGCGCCCCGGAATGACGGCGTTGGCGCTTCTCCCCTCCCCACCGCTTCGGCGGACGCAGCGGGTGGAGGGGAGAAGTCAGGCCGGGCGTCCCGCAGCGAGGAAGTCGCGGATCGTCCGCCCATCCTGTCCAGCCGGGGGCGCGATGCCGAGCAGGCCAAGCACCGTCGGCGCCACGTCGATGTCGCGTGCGCCGGAAATCGGCGGCCCGGCTGCAACACCCGGTCCCCACGCAAAGATCGCCCCGCGGTCGCTATGGGCGCCACGCTGCCCCTTGTCGCGGTTCTCTATCCGGCCGAGCCGCGGCGACTCGATCGCCTCGATCGGCGCGTCGTTGTCCCACTTCACAAGCAGATCAGGCAGTTCGGCCGTGGCACGGCCCACAAAAACCTCCTGCGGGCGAACGATCCGGCGCACGGCCGGCTTTCCGGTCCCGGCAATTTTCAGCTCCCGCAGCAGGGTCTCGATTTCGTCGAGCAGCGCGGCCCGTTCCGCGCCGGGTTCGACGATTCCATGGGGTTCGCGGCCCCGCAGATTGACGCGAAGATGGCCGTCATAGGTCCAGGGCAGCGAAAAGGCGCGCGTCGCCGCCCAATCGAACGAGGCCCAGAACAGCCCGTCGCCGGAGCGACGTACCAGCTTCGGCACCTGCCGACGGCCCGCTTGCCGAACATGCTCCGGCAACAATCGCCACAGCCGCCGCGCCAGCGAAGGCTGCACGGTTTTCGAAGCGGTCAGGCCGGTCTGCCGAAGCGCATCGTGGAGCAGCGTCGAGCCGCCATGGATCACGTGCAGGCCGCCCAGGCAGACGATGATCACCGTGGTTTCACGCGGCAGGCGCCGCACGATCCGGCTGATCGTTGCATCGACCGCCTCGTAGACCGCGCGGAGCGGCTTTTCGCCCAATGCAGCCGCAACGGCGGGCTCAAAGCGCCGGTGTCCGGGCGCCGTGAGGTTGAGAAACTGATGCTCCGCGGTGTGGAGCTCGGAGAAAGCGGCCAGCAGGAGATCGGGCGCATCGGCCTCCAGCATCTCCATGATGATGTTTTCGCGGGTGCGAACCGCTTCGCAAAGCCCGACCTGAACCGATGAGAGATCTTCAACCGTCGTCGCCGACGGGTTGTCTTCGCGCCATGGATGAAGCCCATGGCGCTTGATAATCCCTGAAATCAACGACCGCGGAAAGGAACCGGGCGCACGCACCTGCGGATGCGACCCCCATTCCACGAAACGCAGGCCGTCCAGCGCGGCCTCCGCAGGCGGTGGCGCGCAAATCGGTGCATCAAGCACGCTGACCCGCAGGCCCGCCTGCACGGCCGTTTCCCAGAACGGCGCCGGCACATGGCGCTCGGAACCTTCGACGATATCGAGCGTCCCGCTCCTGATCGGACGAAACGCATGAATACCGTGGTTCTCCACCGCGAGGCCGCTGAAGGCGCACGGCCAGAGCGAGGGTACGAAGAGATCGCCGAGCGTCTGCAGATCGGCCCGGCGCGCCTTCCGCATCAGCCCGGCCATTTCCGGCAGCCAGCCGGAGTCTGCATATCGCGCCATGCAGTTCGAATCGGTGCCATCCAGCGCAAACACGACGGCGCGCGGCGCACCACTTGATTCCGGGCGTTGACCGTTCATGCAGGCATTCTGTTTGCGGCCATCAAGACCGTCAACCGCGGTACTGCAGGTTATTCGGCTTGACCGGGGTACGAAGGCTGAATGCGACGCCGGTCGAGCGGCCCGCACTCCGCTCACAACACTGTTATGCGCGCCGTCGTACGCTTCGGCGGCGGTTGTTGTAGTCTCGGCGGAGCAAATGCACGGCCGGAAGGAACTTGCATGACCACCGTCTTGATCAACCGCCGCAACCTGCTCGCCGCCGGCGGCGCCGTGCTGGCGTCAGAGGTTTCCGGGCTGCTGCTGCCCGCCCGCGCGGAAGGCCTCGCACCGACGCCTTCGATGCGGGGCGGAACCAACAACTACCAGAAGGGCGCGCCCATCGTGGAGCGGATCGGCAAGGGCGGCTTCTGGATGTCCGGCACGGTACGCCGCGCCGGCGACGGAGCTCCGCTGGCCGGGCAACGCGTCCAGATCTGGGCGCACACGGTCGAAGGGCGGGAGAGCGACCCGCAGAGTCATGGCGCCACGCTCACCGACAAGAACGGCGCGTTCCGTCTCGAGATGCCGCAGATCATTCCGATCTTCGGCCAACCGCATGGTCATCTCGCCTATGACAGCGGTGAATTCAAATCCGTCTTCCTGCGGCCGGTGATGCGCAGTGCGAAGGATACCGCCCTGGAGGCGCACTTCGTGCTTCAGCCGGCCTGACCGAATTGCCAACGCAGCGATGGAGACCGGCCCGGGCCCTGATCTGGGTCGCCCTTGCAGCGGCCGTCGGCGGGCCGATCGCGGCCGCGGCCTTCAGCCCGCAGCTGCAATGGCGCGGTCCGATCTACATCCTGGCCGGGTTTGCGGGGATCGTCGCACTGGGTCTGGTGCTCGTTCAGCCCCTGCTGATCGGCGGTTACCTGCCGGGACTATCGGCCTATCGTGGACGGCGTGCCCATCGCTGGATCGGCGGCGCGCTGGTCGTGGCGGTGGCGATCCATGTCGGCGGCCTCTGGATCACCAGTCCGCCCGACATGATCGACGCCCTGCTGTTCGCATCGCCGACGCTGTTCTCGCCCTTTGGCGTAATCGCCATGTGGGCGATCTTCGCCGTCGCGACGATGGCAGCACTGCGCCGGCGATGGGGACTGCGCGCGCGAACGTGGCGCATCGTCCATATGCCGCTGGCGATCGTCATCGTCGCAGGCGGCGTGGTCCATGCCGTGCTGATCGAGGGCACGATGGAGACGGTGTCGAAGGCGGCGCTTTGCGTGCTGGTGGTCGTTGCGACCGTCGCCGTGATGGCCGACCTGCGAGCCCGGAGAAAGCGCGGGACGTCGCGCGAAGAAACCATGTAGGGCGGGTTCGCTTTAACCCGCCGAACCATCAACCCCGTCATTGCGAGCGCAGCGAAGCAATCCATGCACAGCGGCGCCGAGACGAAGGATGGATTGCTTCGCTGCGCTCGCAATGACGGGTGAGCCCTCACCTGCCCGGGCGAAGTTCCAGGCTTTCCAGGCCGGCCGCGATGCTGACGCCGACCTGGCCCTGCAGGCTGAGCGGCTGCAGCGCGATGGTGTTGTTGGAGCCGCCGACCAGCAGATTGCCGCCGGCGCCGACGCCGAGCGTGGCGCTGCCCTGCACGCCGGCGTAATTGCCGGCGAGATCGCCGGGACCGAGCCGCGCCACCGGCGCGAACACGCCCCAGGCCAGCGCCGATTCCTGGGTGATGCCGAGATCGAGGCCCACTTTACGGATGGTGGCGACATAGCGGTCTTCGGGCATGCCGTCGACGCGCAGCACGCAGCCGAGATTGGTCACCGAGCCCACGATGAAACCGACGCTGGCGCCGCCGCGGCATTCGAGCACGCCGACCTGCACGCGCTGCATCGGCTGCTGCGCCTGGGCGGCGGCGGATGTCGCAACCAGCGCGGCCGCGGCGAGACCGGCAAGGATGGTGGAACGGGGCATGGGAGAATCTCCGGCTGAAGGATGTGATGCGAGAAGGGAATCAGGAGGACCAGCTTGGCGCGGAACTCTATGACACAACGCCGGCATGCGTGCCAGATTAGCAGCACGACCCGCTTGCGCTGGCTCAATCACCCGACAAAAAAAGAGCCCGCTTTCGCGGGCCCCTCTGCGTGATGCGCCATGCCTCAACCGGGACGGCGATGCTTGTGCTGACGGTGATGACGGGGCTTGCCGCCGCGTCCGAGCCGGACCGGCTCCAGCTGAATGTCGGCGATCCCCGCCGCGACGTTCAGGCCGGTCTGGCCCTGCAGGCTGATCGGCTGCAGCGCGTAGGGATTTTCCGGACCGCCGACCAGGAAGTTGCCGCCGAAGCCGACGCCGACCGACGCATTGGCGCCGACGCCGCCATAGGAGCCGGCGAGGTCGCCGCGTCCGACCCGCCGGCTCGGCGCGTTCACCGCCCAGACCAGCCGGGTCTGGTCGGTGAAGCCGAGATCGACGCCGTAGCGGCGAACGGTCGCGAGATAGGGTTCAGGACGGCGGCCTTCGCTCTGGAACACGCATTCGAACGACGTCACCGAGCCGACCACGAAGCCGACATTCTGGCCGCCTTGGCATTGCAGCAGGCCGGCGCGCACCTGCGGCTGCGCGCTGGCGCCGGCGATCGAGACGCCGAGCGCGGCGATGGCAATGGTAAGTGTCGAGAGTCGCATGATGTGGTCTCCGCATGACGAATTGGGTTTGCGGATCGACAGGAAGGAAACGGCTTGTCCAAAAGAAGAAAGCGCCTTGTCCAAAACAAGGCGCTTCCAGCGAGCTGACACCGAACCGTCACAACATCGACGGCGAAGTGATTTGACTACCTCAAATTGCCGCAAAAGCGCTGGATCCGCCTGCAGGCATCCTCGAGATCCGAGGTCTTGGTGGCGTAGGAAATCCGGAACGCCGGACCGAGACCGAACGCCGACCCCTGCACGACAGCGACGCCTTCGCTTTCCAGGAGCTCGGTGACGAAATCCTCGTCATTGGCGATCACCTTGCCGGACGGCGAGGTCTTGCCGATGGTGCCGGCGCAGGACGGATAGACGTAGAACGCGCCCTCCGGCCGCGGGCAGTCGATGCCGCTGGCCTGGTTGAGCATCGACACCGCGATATCGCGCCGCTCCTTGA
>JAUXWH010000208.1 GCA_030681365.1 Bradyrhizobium sp. | reverse complement strand
TCATGGGCATCACGATGTGGTTCCAGATGAAGCTCAATCCGACGCCGCCGGATCCGACCCAGAAGATGATCTTCGACTGGATGCCGCTGATCTTCACCTTCATGCTGGCCTCGTTCCCGGCCGGCCTCGTGATCTACTGGGCCTGGAACAACCTGCTTTCGGTGCTGCAGCAGAGCTACATCATGCGCAAGAACGGCGTGAAGGTGGAACTGATGGACAATCTCAAGGCCGTGTTCGTTTCGAAGAAGGCCGAATCGAAGACCTGATTTTCTCGTCATTGCGAGGAGCGAAGCGACGAAGCAATCCAGCTTCTTCCTTCGCGCCGCCAAGCTGGATTGCTTCGCGGAGTTTATCATCGGGCGGCGCTTCGCGCCGACCCGTTGGCTCGCAATGACGGTTGAGACGCATTTGCGCGCCTCGCTAATTTCGTCATGCCCGGGCTTGTCCCGGGCATCCACGTCTTTGGGTATGCGCGCAGCAAGACGTGGATGGCCGGGACAAGCCCGGCCATGACGGCGATGGAGCCTTCGCATGACCGCTGAATCCGATGCTGGCTTGGTCGAGCTGGGCAGAAAGCTGTTCGCCGGCGAGTGGACCTTCATCTGGGCCTCGCCGTCGATCGAGACGCTGCCGCCGATGGCGGGCGTCGAGGTCGCGTTTGCCGGCCGCTCCAATGTCGGCAAATCCAGCCTGATCAACGCGCGGACCGGGCGCAATGCGCTGGCGCGGACCTCGCATACGCCGGGCCGCACCCAGGAGCTGATCTTCTTCGAAGGCCCCGACAATGCCGGCTTCCGGCTGGTCGACATGCCCGGCTACGGCTACGCCTCGGCGCCGAAGGCCAAGGTCGCGTCATGGACCAAGCTGATCCACCAGTTCCTGCAGGGCCGCGCCAGCCTGGCGCGGGTCTATGTGCTGATCGATGGCCGGCATGGCCTCAAGGAGGTCGATCTCGATGTGCTGAACACACTCGACAAGTCGGCGGTCAGTTATCAAGTCGTGCTCACCAAGGCCGACCAGGTGAAGCCCGCCGAACTCGAGCAGCGCATTGCAGACGTCAAGGCGGCGCTTGCAAAACATCCCGCCGCTTTCCCGGAAATCCTGGTGACCTCCTCGCGCACCGGCGCCGGCATGCCGGAATTGCGCGCCGCCATGGTGCGGCTGCTCGGCGAGCGGAGCTGACGATGGGTCCGCGCCTTTTTCGGATTTTGATCGTGCTGGCCGGCGTGATGGGCGCGGACGGCGTGATGCTGGCGGCGGCCTCGGCGCACCAGCCGGATGCCGCACGGCTGGCGTCGGCCTCATCGATGCTGCTGTTTCACGCCGCAGCGGTGCTGGGAACGGTGGCGCTGGCGGAGCGCGGCGTCATTCGTCCCGGGATCGGAATCCTGGCCGCTGCGGGCTTCTTCGTCGCCACCGTCCTGTTCGCCGGCGACCTGACGCTGCGGCACTATGCCGGCCACGGGCTATTCCCGATGGCCGCGCCGACGGGCGGCGGACTGTTGATCGCAAGCTGGCTGGCGCTTGCGGTGGCGGCAGCATGGCCGAAGCCGAGGTGAGTCAACACCCGTGTCCAGGACGCGGTGCAGCGCTCTTCGCGCTGCTCCGCAGAGCCGGGACCTCGCTGGGCCCCGGATCAGCAGCGCACACGCCGCAAGGGCGGCGCGCTGCGCAGCATCCGGGGCACGCCAGCCTTGAAAAGCTCCACTTTGCGCCCCGCCCGCCAATCAGATAAGAACCCGCCCAACCCAAATCTGACGAGACCTGCTTCATGACCGACGCGCCGCACATCAGTCCGCTCGATCAGGCCCGCATCCTGTCCGAGGCGCTGCCGCACATGCAGCAGTATGACGAGGAAACCATCGTCATCAAGTATGGCGGCCATGCCATGGGCGCCGAGGAAACCGCCAAGGCGTTCGCCCGCGACATCGTCCTGCTGGAGCAGACCGCGATCAATCCGGTGGTGGTGCATGGCGGCGGGCCGCAGATCGCCACCATGCTGAAGCGGCTCGGCATTCAATCCGAGTTCGCCGCCGGCCTGCGCATCACCGACGCCGCCACCATCGAGATCGTCGAGATGGTGCTGGCCGGCTCGATCAACAAGCAACTGGTCGGCTACATCAACGAGGCCGGCGGCAAGGCCGTCGGCCTCTGCGGCAAGGACGGCAACATGGTGATCGCATCGAAGGCGACGCGCACCATGGTCGATCCGGATTCGCATATCGAACGGGTGGTCGATCTCGGTTTCGTCGGCGAGCCCGAGAAGGTCGATCTGACGCTGTTGAACCAGCTGATCGGCCATGAACTCATCCCGGTGCTGGCGCCGCTGGCGACATCGGCAACGGGGCAGACCTTCAACGTCAACGCCGACACCTTCGCCGGCGCGGTCGCCGGCGCGTTGAAGGCCAAACGGCTGCTGCTGCTGACCGATGTTCCCGGCGTGCTCGACAAGTCGAAGAAGCTGATTCCGGAACTTTCGGTGAGGGACGCGCGAAAACTGATCGCCGACGGCACCATTTCCGCCGGCATGATTCCGAAGGTCGAAACCTGCATCTACGCGCTCGAGCAGGGCGTCGAGGGCGTCGTCATCATCGACGGCAAGGCCCCCCACGCCGTGCTGCTTGAACTGTTCACCAACCAGGGCACCGGCACGCTGATCCACAAGTGATGACACGAGCGGCCAGGAAAACGAGAGCCGTCATGGCCGGGCCTGTCCCGGCCATCCACGACTTGCCTGCCAACCGCGAAGGCGTGGTTGCCCGGAACAAGTCCGGGCATGACGAGCATGAGCCGTCGCGGGCTCCTTCCTCGATCTTGCGTTCTGCCCTGATCGCGCTGCCCGCGGCCATGATCTCGTTTTTTCTCTCGGCCGTTCCCGCCTATGCCGACCTGAAACTCTGCAACCGCATGAGCTATGTGGTGGAGGTCGCGATCGGCATTGACGACAAGGCCGCCACCGCGACGCGCGGCTGGTTCCGGATCGATCCGGCGGCATGCCGCGTCGTCGCGCAGGGCACGCTGACCGCCGACCGTATCCTGCTCAATGCCCGCGCGCTCGGCGTCTACGGCTCATCGCCGGTGCCGCAGAGCGGCAACGATACGCTGTGCATCGCGCCGGAAAACTTCGTCATCGCCGCGGCCCGGCAGTGCCGCGCCGGACAGACCCCGGCGCCGTTCACCCAGATCCACCCGACCAGGACCGACGACGGCCATCTGGTGGCGTATCTGGCCGAAGGCAGCGAATATGACGACGAGCAGGCGCGGCTGGCCGCCATTCAGCGCCTGCTGGTGATCGCGGGCTATGATGCGGCGCCGATCGACGGCGTCGACGGCCCGAAGACGCAAGGCGCCCTGGCGGCGTTCCTGAAAAGCCGCGGGCTGACCGCCGACATAGTGCAGTCACCGAAATTCTTCGCCACCATGATCGACGCGGTGCAATCGCCGTCCTCCACCGGGCTGACCTGGTGCAACGACACGCCGCACAAGATCATGGCCGCGGTCGCCACCGACGACGGCAAGACCGTGATCAGCCGCGGCTGGTACCGCATCGATCCTGGCAAGTGCCTGCATCCCGACGTGTCGGGCCAGCCCAGGCATATCTTCAGTTTCGCCGAGGCGGTCGACGGCGAAAACCGCGCGCTCAAATTCAGGGGCCGGCCGCTGAATTGGGGCGGCGCCACGCAGCTGTGTACCCGCGAGAGCAAGTTCGAGGTCAACGACCAGAACGACTGCGGCAACCGCGGCCTCACCGTAACCGGCTTCGCCGCCGTCGACATGAGCAGCGGCGGCAAGACGCTGCGCTTTGCGATGCCATGATGGGATATTCCCTTTTCTCCGTCGTCCCTGCGAACGCAGGAACCCATATGCCGTGTCAGAGCGATTATACCTTGATTGAACAACGGTGGCCGGTGGCTATGGGTCCCTGCGTTCGCAGGGACGACCCGTTGAGAGAGCGACAACTGCGATGAAAACACCCCGCCGCTTCACCGGGATCGACACCTGGGTGTTCGATCTCGACAACACGCTGTACCCGCATCACGTCAATCTGTGGCAGCAGGTCGACGCGCGGATCGGCGAGTTCGTCAGCGACTGGCTGAAGATTACGCCGCAGGAAGCACGCGCGATCCAGAAGGATTATTATCGCCGCTACGGCACCACCATGCGCGGCATGATGACCGAGCACGGCGTGCGCGCCGACGA
>JAUXWH010000206.1 GCA_030681365.1 Bradyrhizobium sp. | reverse complement strand
AGGCGCCGTGAAAGATCTTGCCGACGCTCCAGACCACGCCCTTGTCGACCATGCGCTGGCCGATGCCGAGCCGGTCCCAGTATTCCAGCGAGCGTTTCGAGAAGCAGATCGCGCGCGAGCCCTCGCCGATCCGGTCGGCATCGTCGAGCAGCACGACGGGCTGGCCGCGCTGCGCCAGATCGATCGCCAGCGACAGCCCGACCGGCCCGGCGCCGACCACGACGACGGGATGACGCGCGGCATCGCCGGCAGCCCGATCCTGGTCGGGGTGACGATGGTAGCCGAACTGGATTTTCGACGGCTGCGTCATGCGCTCAACGGGTTCTGGCCAACGGCCGGGATGCCGGCTATGATAGTCTCACTTGCAACCATCTAAACTCCGCGCCCGTTCGCCCGTCAACTCAATTTGGAGCGATTTTTGTCGAAACTCGACCTCTTCAGGTTCGTGCCGTTCCGGCTGAACCGGCTGGCGGCGGAGGTTTCATCCGCGCTCTCGGTCGAATACCAGGAGCGTTACGGGCTGGACATTCCGGAATGGCGCGTGCTGGCGACGCTCGGCTTCCGCGTTGAGCCCTGCAGCGCGCAATACATTGCGCACTGCACCCGGACGCACAAATCCACCATCAGTCGCGCCGTCACCGCGCTGATGGAGCGTCAGTTGGTCGAACGCGTCGAGAATACCCACGACCGCCGCGAATTTGTGCTGCGCATGACGCGAAAGGGCAAGACGCTGTACGAGCAACTGATCCCGCGATTGCTGCGCCGGGAGCAGGAGATCCTGTCATGTCTCTCCGCGCAGGAGCGCAAGGATTTTGCGGTGCTGCTGGGGAAGATCGAGAACAGCCTCGATCTGGTGCAGACGGCGAAGGAAGCCGGCGCGAAGGAGGCGTATTGAGGGGCGGGCTCCGTCATCCCGGGGCGCGCTTGGCGCGAGCCCGGAATCCATAGCCACGATCGTGAGTATGGATTCCGGGCCTGCGCCAAGAGGCGCATCCCGGAATGACGACATTTCTCACTTCGCCGCCGTCACCACGATCTCCACGATATGCGGCGGTTCGAGTTCGACGCCGAGACAGGCGCGCATCGGCGGATTTTTGGTATCGACCCATTCGTCCCAGGCGCGGTTCATCTCGTTCTTGCGCTTCATATCGCTGATGTAGACGATCGCCGACAGGATCCTGCTCTTGTCGGAGCCGCACAGCGCGAGGCTCTCGTCGATGCGGGCCAGCGCCTTCGCGCTCTGTTCGTACATCGATTCCGTCACCGGATCGGGCGCAACCGCCACGGTGAGCACGAGGTCGCCGTGAACGACGGCGCGACTGCGTGTCGGCGTAAGACCGGGAAAGCGCGTGATCATGGCTGGCTCCGAGGTTATGTCGCGAACGAGCGCGAGGGGGCTACGTGCAGCGACCATGCATCCACCGTGCCGCTGGCGCGCGGGTAGATTTCGGTGACGATCGGATCGTGCCCGGGGATCACGCGGTCGGGATGACCGGCCAGCCGGTGCGCGATGTCCCAGCCATCGAACATGTCGCCGACATTGTAGATAATCGGAAACGGGCTGCGGCGATGCATGTTGCCGTAGTAATGCGAGGCGTCCGAGGCCAGCACGACCGGTCCGCGCGCGGTCTCGACCCGCACCACCTGCAGGCCGTCGGAATGGCCGCCGACGCGATGCAAGGTCACGCCGGGTGCCACCTCGCCATCGCCGTTGTGGAAGGTGACGCGTTCGCTGAAGACGTGGCGGACCATCAGGGTGACGTGCTCCACCGAGAACGGATGGCGCAGCGCGCCCATGCACATGCAGCGCCCGGTGGCGTAGCTCATCTCGCGGTCCTGCAGATGAAACCGCGCCTTGGGGAAGCGATCGAGGTTGCCGGCATGGTCGTAATGCAGATGGGTGACGATGACGTCCTTGATGGCGTCGGCATCGACGCCGAAGCGCGCCAGCGCATCAACCGGATTGAGCGTCAGCTTGCGGCCGCGCGCCTGCGCCTCCTCGGCGTTGAAACCGGTGTCGACCAAAATATCGCGGCCGTGCCCGCGGATCAGCCAGACGAAGTAATCGAGATCCTGGGCCGTGGTCTCGTGCGGGTCCGGCTGCAGGTAATTCATGTGAGGGGTGCGCGGCGACATCGTGGCATAGCGCAGGGCGTAGATTTCGTAGGCGTTTCCCATCGGGGGCTTCTTCTTGGTTTGGATGGTCCGGTTTGTCTGGATTGCCCTGGAGCTAAGCCACCGCCGCCCGGAAAGGTCAAACCGGACGGTTCGGGCCGGCTGGACCGCTGCAGCGCACCACGCGCGGAACCCGCACCGTTCCCACGGCCGTGGACGATCGAGGCCAGCGTGGGATTTATTCGGGATTTATTCCCCTGACACGTCGCGGTTAATTGTCACTGCTACGATCGGCTTCGCAAACGGTTGACAGGACTTGCCGGCCCGGTTTGATAATGCGGTTTCCGTAGAGTAAGGTCGCCGAGGCGTGGGCTGGTGTCGGCGCCTAGTTTGCTGGACTGCTGCTTTATGAGAATCCGCTTCGCCTTATTGCTGATTACGGTTTTGTCGCTGCTCCCCATTGTCCCGGCCGCCGCCGCGGGCGCCGAACGCTTTGCGCTTGTTATCGGCAATGCCAAATATCCCGACGCCGAAGCGCCGCTGAAGGAGCCGATCAACGACGCCCGGGCCATCGCCGACGAGCTCAAGCGCGATGGCTTCAACGTCGAGATCGGCGAAAACCTGACCGGCGACGCCATGCGGCGCGCCTTCGAAAAGCTCTACGGAAAGATCAAGCCCGGCTCGGTCGCGCTGATCTTCTTCAGCGGATACGGCATCCAGTCCGCCCGCCAGAGCTACATGATCCCGGTCGACGCCCAGATCTGGACCGAGCCCGACGTTCGCCGCGATGGCTTCAGCCTGGAGACGGTGCTCGGCGAAATCAACAGCCGCGGCGCCGGCGTCAAGATCGCCCTGATCGACGCCTCCAGGCGCAACCCGTTCGAGCGCCGGTTTCGCAGCTTCTCCGCCGGCCTCGCCCCCGTGATCGCGCCGAACGGAACGCTGGTGATGTATTCGGCCGCGCTCTCCTCGGTGGTCAGCGACAATGGCGGCGACCGCAGCCTGTTCGTGAAGGAATTGCTGAAGGAAATTCGCGTTCCCGACCTGATGGCCGAAGAGACCCTGAACCGGACCCGGGTCGGCGTCACCCGCGCCTCCCGCAGCGAGCAGGTGCCGTGGATTTCGTCCTCTCTGGCCGAGGATTTCTCCTTCATTCCGGGCGCCAAGCCTGCGGGCCAGGTGGCGGCGCTGCCGCAGGCTCCTCCGCCGTCGGCGACACCCCAGGCGAAACCGGCACCTCCGGCACCTCCCAAGGCGACGCCGCAAGCCACCCCCCAACAACCGCCGCCCGCCGCGCGCGTCGAGCCCCCGCCGCTGCCGCGTGTCGAAACGCCGCCGCCGCCCAAGCCGGCCGATGTCGTGATCGCGCCGCCCGAGGCGGAAAAGACCGAGGCGGAAAAGACCGAGGCGCCGACAGCACTGGCGCTGGCCGAGGATCCGACCATCAAGAGCCTGACCGCGAAGCTTGCCGCCAATCCCGACGATGGCGGCGCGCTGTACCGGCGCGGGCAGGTCTATGCCAGCAAGGGCGCCTACAGCCTCGCCATCAAGGATTTCGACAACTCGCTGCGGCTGAACCCCAAGGACGTGGAAGCCCATAACAACCGCTGCTGGGCCCGCGCCGTGATCGGCGACCTGCAGGCCGCCCTGAAGGATTGCAATGAAGCGCTGCGGCTGCGCCCGAATTTCGTCGATGCCCTCGACAGCCGCGGCCTCGTCAACCTGAAGAACGGGCAGAACAAGAATGCAATTGCCGATTTCGACGCCGCCCTCAAGATCAACCCGCGGCTGACCTCGTCGCTGTACGGCCGCGGCCTCGCCAAGCAGCGAAACGGCTCGATTGCCGAGGGCGAACTGGACATCGCCAATGCCAAGGCCATGGATCCGAATATTGTCAAGGAATTCGCGGGTTACGGGGTGCGCTGAGGATTATTTGAGGGTATCGGCCGGCGCTGCCTGAACCCTAGGGCGGGCAGCCGAGACAAACCCAAGAAAGTGGCTCGGGAAACTTGCCGAGCCGGGACGGCGCCGGGCCTGCGCCCGATGTCCGGCGGCGTTTTTGAGAATGGATAGAACCGCGCGAGCTGCGCAGGAGGGACTGGCAATGTCAAAGATCTCTGGAAGGAAGAATCTCACCGCAATCCTTTCGACCGTGACGATCGGCGCAACGCTGTCTTTCGGAATGGGAGCCGTCGTGGCCCAGGACGTCACCGAGGATCAGATCCTGCGGGCGCTGGCGCCGGCGAAGAAGCCGCTGACCCGCGGCTTGTCGGTCGGTCCGCAGCAGACCGAGCCGGTGATCTCCGCCGAGGAAGGACGCTTCGTCCAGAAGATCCGCGGCCGGTCCAGCCGTTCGCTATCGGCCACCGAGCGCGAGGAAATCGCCACCCTCGCCAAGGACAAGCCGAATATCGATCTGGAAATCACCTTCGACTACGACTCGGCCGAGATCAGCGCCAAGTCGCTGTCCGCGGTGCAGGCGCTCGGAAAGGCGCTGATCAGTCCCGACCTGAAGGGCTCGACCTTCATCGTCGCCGGCCATACCGACGCCGCCGGCAGCGAGGGTTACAACCAGGACCTGTCGGAGCGGCGCGCCGACTCGATTAAGCGCTACTTGACCGACAAATACGGCATCGCCGCCGCCGACCTCGTGACCGTCGGATACGGCGAGACCAAGCTCAAGGATCCCGGCCAGCCGCTGGCGGAAGCCAACCGCCGCGTGCAGGTCGTCAACATGGCCAACAAGACCACGGCGTCCAGGCAATAGTCCCGCGCAAGGCGGATCGTGGCGCTGTGTAGGGTTTTCCATCGCGGGCCTCCGTTCCGATGCCGTCGGAACGGAGGCCCGGTGTTTGTTTGACGCATTTTTTCCGGCGCGGGCCGGTATCCACTTCGCCGGAAAACGCTATAAAGAAAACGCCATGAATGCGTCTTCATACCTCCCTCCCGACAGGTCTGGATTGATCCGGCGATGAAGCTCTCCGAATATCTCAAGCCTGTGATCGGAGTGGCCGTCGTGGTCGCGGTGGGGGTGTATTACTGGATCGGGCACCGTCCTCGTCCCGAGGAAAAGGAAATTCCGACCCAGGCGATGGTCATCGTCACCAAGAGCACCAATGCCTGCTTCTCCGACCTGGTCCGGGTCACCGGCTTTATCGTACCGCGCCGCGAAGCGGTGGTTGGCGTCGAGCAGGAGGGCTCCCGGGTTTCCGAGGTGCTGGTGCGCGAAGGCGACATCGTCACCGACTCTCAGGATTTGGCGCGGCTGACGCCGCCGCCGCAGCAGCCCGGCGCGCGGCCCGGTCCGACCGTGCTGCGCGCGCCGGCCGCCGGCCTCGTTACCGAAGTCCGGACCATCGCCGGCGCGCCCGCCTCGCCGCA
>JAUXWH010000194.1 GCA_030681365.1 Bradyrhizobium sp. | reverse complement strand
ACCGCGACGCTGGCCGGCTACGGCATGGGTTCGCGGCTCGAATTCCTGCTGACGCCGATTTCGTTCGCCTTCGGCGTGGCCGCGGTGCCGATGGTCGGCATGGCCGTCGGCGCCGGCATGGTGGCGCGCGCCCGCAAGGTGGCGTGGACCGCAGGCGCAGCATCGGCGCTTACCGTCGGGTTGATCGGCCTGATCGTCGCGGTCCATCCGGTGCTGTGGGTGTCGATGTTCACCAGCGATCCCGGCGTCACCGCAGCGGCCTATTCCTATTTCGCCTGGGCCGGCCCGGCGTTCGCGTTTTTCGGGCTGGGCACCTGCCTCTATTTCGCATCGCAGGGGGCGGCGAAGGTCGGCGGTCCGGTGCTGGCGGGAACCGGTCGCCTGCTGCTGGTGGCGGTCGGCGGCTGGTGGCTGGTGTCGATCGACGCCCCGGCCTCGGCGCTGTTCGCGCTGGTCGGCGCCGCCATGGTGCTGTTCGGCCTCGGCGTCGCGGCATCGGTGTGGCTGACGCGCTGGGGCAAGTAGGTTCCCGCGCGCCTATACGGCGTTGCACAAATTCGATTTTTTGTTATGCAGGCCCGCTTTCAAGGGAGAGGCCTATGTCCTGCCGATTCGGCACCATCATCGTGATCCTGGCGGCGTTGCTCGGCGCTCCGGCCGCGCAGGCCAGTGAGGCCACCGGTGTCTGGTTGACCCAGGCCGGCGACGCCAAGGTGCGGGTTACCAAATGCGGCGGCGGACTTTGCGGGGTCATCGTCGGGCTGCGGGATCCGATCGATCCCGCCACCGGCCGACCCCAGGTCGACGACAAGAATCCCAATCCGGCCCTGAGGAAGCGTCCGATGATCGGGCTTCCGCTGTTCGGCGGCATGAAGCCGTCAGGTCCGAACCGGTGGTCCGGGCAGATCTACAACGCCGATGACGGCAGCACCTATGTGAGCCATGTCTCGCTGGCGGGGCCGAATACGCTCAAGGTCGAGGGTTGCGTGGGCGCGCTCTGCGGCGGCGAGAACTGGACGCGCGCCGGGCGGTGAGAGTTTGCGTAGGGTGGGCAAAGCGGAGCGTGCCCACCATCTTGCTTTGACAATGGTGGGCACGGCGCAAGCGCCTTTGCCCAGCCTGCGAAACTATCACGCCGCCATCGCCTTCAGCGCGGTAGCCGCCGACGCATAACCGCCGCGGGCGCCATCGATGAAATGAACGTGATCGCTGCGCAGCGCCGAGGGCGTGAAGCAGGTCATCATCGCGGCATCCTGCCGGTGCAGGCCGTAGCGCACGATTCCCCCCGCGGCAGCCGCGGCCAGAATCTTCGTCAGCGCGCTTTCCAGTTCCGGCGTGCAGTCGAGGATCATGCGCAGTCCGTCGTCATATTTGCGGAAGTCGGAATTCTCCACCACCTGCTGCACATAGGTCTTCGGCACGAAGCCGCCGACGCTGATGCCGAAGCGCATGATCACATAGATGAACAGCGTATTGGCGAGCACCCAGACGCGGCGCTTCAGCAGCGATCCGCGCATGGTGCTGACTTCGTATTTGTTGCCGCTCGGCGGCCATGTCAGCGGCGGTCCTTCCGGCGGCACCGGCCGCCCGGCATCCGGACTGCGCTCGACCAGCGCGACGATGTCCTCGATCACCTTGCGGAAAGCCTTGGGATCGGCGGCGCGCGCGGGCACCACCAGCACCGAGAGAATGAGGCCGCGCGCGGAAGGAATTTCCTCGAACCGGCATGACAGTCCCGTGAGATCGGGCTGCGTGCCGGGCGCGGCCTTCGGCACCGCGAACTCGCCGCGCTTCATCGCCGTCTCGGCCCAGCCGAGGCCGCCGCCGGAAAACATCGCATAGGACAGGTTGGCCGAGGGCCCGAACCGCGCCACGCGAACATCAAGACCCTGCGCCCGCACCGCCGACACCGGCACCAGCGCCACCCGCATCACGAGGTTGAGGCTCTCCTCGACCCAGGTCGCGGTCGCCGCCATCGCCTCCCGGGTGCGCGCGAGATCCTCCGGCGACACCGCGAAGCTGGCGCCGTCGCCGCCGAACACGAATGGAAATTCGCGCCCCTCCAGCGCGTTCGTCACCGCCGCGATGACGGAAGCCCCGGCCATGTTGACCGCCTTGTAGCGCGCCTCCGCGATCGCTTTGGTCGATTCCACGATATCGGCGACGCCGATCGACCAGTCGTCCGGCAACGGCGAATACAGCGCCGGGTCCATCAGGCTGGTAAAGCCGCGAAAGACCGGGATGGAACTGTAGAAGGTGTCGGAGGTGGCGGGTGTGGTCATGTCGATGATGATACCCTTACATACCCTCTTTAGCAGATACGATCCGGGTTGACCTTTGGGTTCAACACGAACCACTCTGCTCCCTCATGGTGAGGAGCGCGTCCGGACAGCGCGCTCGCGCTGCCCGGCGGGCATCTCGAACCATCGGGCACGTAGCCTGCTGCCATCCTTCGAGACGCCGTGCGAAGCACACGCGGCTCCTCAGGATGAGGCCGTCATCAATGCTCAGGCGCTGAGAGCGCGCTGTCGAACGATAGCACGCAGGGCTCCGCTATTGTGCCTTCCCCACTCCCTGCAGCACCAGCCGGTTGAGCCGGCCGGCAAACGCGGCCGGGTCTTCCGGCAATTCGCCGTCGAGGATCTGAGCTTGTTCCAGCAGCAGGAACGACAGGTCGGCACCGTCGGCGCCCTCGCCCGATATCGCCGCCACGAGCGGATGGCGCAGGTTGATTTCGAGAATCGGCTTGGTGCCGGCGCCCTTGTTCTGCCGCGCCAGCAGGCGCTCCAGTTCGCGGTCCGGACCATGGCTTCCCGCCACCAGGCAGGAAGCGCTCGACGTCAGCCGCTGCGAGGCGCGGACGTCGGAGACGCGCTCGCCGAGAGTGGCCTTGATCACGGCGATGATCGCCGCCTCGTCGGCTTCCGGCTTTGCCTCTTCCTTCTTGTCGTCCAGCAGCGGGATCAGGCCGAAATCGATATCGCCCTGGCTCAGCGACTTCAGCGGCTTGCCTTCGAAGTCGAGCGCCGCCGAGGTCCAGAACGCGTCGACCGGATCGGTCAGCAGCAAGACCTCGATGCCGCGGGCGGCGGCCGATTCCAGCTTGGGATTGGATTTCAGCCGCTCGATGCTGTCGCCGACCAGGAAATAGATCTCGGTCTGGTTCGGTTTCGCGTCCGCGAGATACTGCTTCAGCGACCGGTTTTCGCCGGTCGTGGTGGTGAATCGCGACAGCGCCAGCAACTTTTCACGCCGCTCGAAATCTTCGTAGAGGCCTTCCTTGATCACGGGACCGAAAGCATCCCAGATCTTCGCGAAGTTCTCCGGATCCTTGTCGCCGAGGCTCTCCAGTTCGCTGACGACGCGGGTGGTCACGGCTTTCCGGATCTGCGCCAGCTGCGGGTTGTTCTGCAGCATCTCGCGGGAAATGTTGAGCGGCAGGTCCTCGCTGTCGACCACGCCGCGGATGAAGCGCAGATAGGCCGGCAGCAGGTCGGCATCGTCGGTGATGAAGACGCGGCGGACATAGAGCTTGACCCGGCCCTTGCGCTGCGGCTCGAACAGGTCGAACGGCTTTGCCGATGGCGCGAACAGCAGCACCGCATAGGAGTAGCGGCCCTCGGCGCGGTAATGCAGCGTCATCGCCGGCTCGTCGAAGGCGTGGGCGACCTGCTTGTAGGCCTTGGCATAGTCTTCCGCCGCAAGCTCCGACTTGGAGCGCTGCCACAGCGCGCTGGCCGAATTGATCTGGCGCGGCTCGCCTTCTTCGGGAACGAGCTCGATCGGAAACTGGATATTGTCGGAATAGGCGCCGACGATGCGCTCGATCTCGTAAGTCTCGAGATACTTCTTCGCATCGGGCTTCAGGTGCAGCACGATCTCGGTGCCGCGCGCGACCCGCGCAGCGTCTTCCTCGCCGGCCGGGGCGATTTCAAATCCGGCGCCGCCGGATGACGACCAGACCCAGACCTCGTCGGCGCCGGCGCGGCGGCTGAACACCTCGATCCGCTCGGCCACCATGAAGGCGGAATAGAAGCCGTCGCAGAACTGGCCGATCAGAGGGGCGCCGTCGTTGGCGTCGGTCAGGCGCGACAGGAAGGATTTGGTGCCGGAGCGGGCGATGGTGCCGAGATTGTCGATCAGCTCCTGCCGGTCCATGCCGATCCCGGTATCGATCACGCGTAGCGTATTGGCCGCCTTGTCGGGCTTGATGCGGATCTTGGGCGGCTCGCCATCGGCGATCAGCGCAGGGGTCGCGATCGCCTCGTAGCGCAGCTTGTCGCAGGCGTCGGAGGCATTCGAGATCAATTCCCGCAGGAAAATATCGGTTTCCGAGTAGACCGAATGCACCATCAGGTGCAGCAATTCGGCGACCTCGGCCTGGAACGGCTGGGAGACGGGGGCGGTGTCGGCGGTGGTGGTCATACTCGGTCTCGCTCAATGCTCACTTGCGGAAAGGATCGGAAAAATCCGATATAGCGATAGCATCTTTGCTGGCAAGTATCGCAACCCACGCGCGCAAATCCTCGCAGAAGGACAATCATGGCAAAATCCGGGTTCGATGTGGAATTCGACGTCGTGGTGGCCGGCGCCGGATCGGCCGGGTGCGTGCTGGCGGGGCGGCTGACGGAAAACCCCGCAATATCGCTCTGCGTGATCGAGGCCGGCGGGCGCGACCGCAATCCCTGGATCCATATCCCCCGAGGCTTCGGCAAGCTCGTCCCCAACGCGAAAATCAACTGGGGCTACGAGACCGAGCCGGAGCCGGGGCTGGGCGGCCGCAGCATCATCTGGCCGCGCGGCAAAGTGGTGGGCGGGTCGGGCTCCATCAACGGACTGGTGTTCCTGCGCGGCGCGCCGAGCGATTACGACGAATGGGCGCGGCTGGGCGCCCGCGGCTGGGGATACAAGGACGTGCTGCCCTACTTCAAGCGGATGGAGCACTGCGTCGACGGCGCGGACGCGTGGCGCGGCACCGGCGGCCCGATCACGGTCTGCAACGTCAAGCGACCCTCGACGGTGGCGAAGGCCTTTGTCGAGGCCTGCGAGCGCCTGCAGTATCCGCGCAACCCGGATTTCAACGGCGAGCGCATTGACGGCATCGGCTTTGCGCCGCTCAACGTCCACAATGGCTGGCGCCGCTCGACCGCGGTCGGTTATCTCCGGCCGAGCCTTTCCAGGAAGAACCTGGAATTGATGACCAGGACCCATGTCCGCAAAATCCTGTTCGAGGGGCGCCGCGCGGTCGGGGTCGAGGTCGAGCGCGACGGACACATCCAGCGCATCGGCGCGCGGCGCGAACTGATCCTGTCCGGCGGCGCCATCAATTCGCCGGTGCTGCTGCTGGCCTCCGGCATCGGTCCCGCCGGCGAGCTGGCGCAGCACGGCATCGACATGCGGCTCGATCTGCCCGGCGTCGGCAAGAACCTGCAGGATCATTACCAGGCCAGTTTTGCCTTCAAGACCAACAGCGGCGACACTCTGAATGAAGCTGTGATGAATCCGGTCAAATCGGCCAGGATGGCGCTGCAATGGCTGTTCGCGGGCTCCGGCCAGCTCGCCGTCGGCGCCACCGAGGCGACGCTGTTCGCCAAATCGAGCCCGACCGAGCCGGTGCCGGATATCCAGTACCAGGTACTGAATTTCTCGTCCGACAGCCTGAAACTCGGATTGCACCGCTGGCCGGGCTTCACCTTCATCTTCAGCGTCTGTCGGCCGAAGAGCCGCGGCGAGATCACGTTGCGCGACGCCGAAGGAAAATTGCCGCCGCGCATCCTCGCCAATTACCTGACCCATCCCGACGACATGCGCATCATGCAGGCGGGCTTCCGCATCGGCCGGCAGATCGCCGCCACCGAGCCGTTCCGCTCGCTGGTGACCGAACAGATCCGGCCTGATCCAGCCATCGAAAGCGACGAGGAGATCGCCGATTTCGTCCGCGGCATGGGCTCGACGGTCTATCACCCCTGCGGCACCTGCCGAATGGGCGAGGATGACGGCGCCGTCGTCGATAGCAGCTTGCGGGTTCGCGGCATCGCCGGGTTGCGCGTGGTCGATGCCTCGGTGATGCCGGCGATGCCGTCGCCGAACATTCACCCCGCCACCATCATGGTCGCGGAAAAGAGTTCCGACATCATCGCGCAGGAGCTGAAGCCATAACCATCGACCAGCGGCGCAAGCCGGACTGCAAACGAGAAAAGCCTGAAAGGAACGCCATGACGAAAACATCAAAGGTCAAAAGCGTCGAAATCCTCGCCTGCGACGCAGGCTGGCGGAATTACCACTTCGTCAAGGTCTCGACCGAGGACGGCGTGGTCGGCTGGAGCGAATATGACGAGGGCTTTGGCGCGCCCGGCGTCGGCACCGCGATCGAGCGACTGTCCGCCCGCGTGGTCGGGCAGGACGTCATGGCGCATGAGCGGATTTTTGCCGAGTTGTCCGCGGCGACCCGCCCCGCTACCGGCGGCGTAGTGGCGCTGGCGCTCGGCGCCATCGAAAACGCGCTGCTCGACGCCAAGGGCAAGCTGCTCGGCGTGCCCTGCTACGAACTGCTCGGCGGCAAGATCCGCGACCGCGTCAGGGTCTACTGGTCGCATTGCGCGACGTGGCGCATCAACCATCCCGGCTGGTACAAGCCCGCCATCACCGACCTCTACGGCGTCAAGGCGATCGGGCAGGAGGTGCGGGACAAGAAATTCACCGCGCTGAAGACCAACATCTTCACCTATACCGACGGCAAGCCGCGGGGCTGGCGGCCCGGCTTCGGCTCGCCGTTCGAGCCGGAGATCAATGTCGACCGCAAGGTGCTGCGCGATTTGCGCATGCACCTGGAAGCCATTCGCGACGGCGCCGGGCCCGATGTCGACATCCTGCTCGACCTCAATTTCAACGCCAAGACCGAAGGCTACCTGAAAATACTGCGCACTATCGCCGACCTCGACATGTTCTGGATCGAGATCGACAGCTTCAGCCCCGAGGCGCTAGGTTATATCAGGCGGCAGAGCCCGCATCCGATCTCCTCCTGCGAGACGCTGTTGGGCCTGCGCGAATTCCTGCCCTATTTCCGCGAACAGGCCATGGACGTCGCGATCATCGATACGCCGTGGAACGGGGTCTGGCAGTCGATGAAGATCGCGGC
>JAUXWH010000191.1 GCA_030681365.1 Bradyrhizobium sp. | reverse complement strand
ATCAACGCGTTCCGCAGCGAGCACGGCGCTGTCGTGATGAAGCCGCTGCACGGCCATGGCGGCGCGGCGGTGTTTCGCGTCATGCCGCAGGACATGAATTTCGGCTCGCTGTTCGACATGTTCTCGGTGACCTTCCGGGAGCCCTGGGTAATCCAGCGCTTCCTCCCCGAGGTCAAGCACGGCGACAAGCGCATCATCCTGGTCGACGGCGAATTCGCCGGCGCGGTCAACCGCGTGCCGGCGGCTGACGATCTGCGCTCCAACATGGTGCGCGGCGGCGCCGCCCAGGCCACCGACCTCAGCCCGCGCGAGCGCGAAATCTGCGCGACGCTGGGACCGAAACTGCGCGAGCGCGGCCTGCTGTTCGTCGGCATCGACGTCATCGACGGCTTCCTGACCGAGATCAACGTGACGTCGCCGACCGGCATCCGCGCCATCGCGCGGCTGAACGGCCCCGATGTGGCGGCGAAGATCTGGGACGTAATCGAGAAGAAGCGGGGATAATGCGCCCTGTTGCCGGTCGGCCGATCAGCCTACCTTGCGGCCATCGAATCACCGCCAGGAGAGGCCCGCATGGCTGACCAGAATCCGCAACCGCCTGCCAGCCTCGTCTACGAGGACACCGGCGCCGCCGCCTCGCTGGTTTATTTCGACATCGTCGGGGCCTACGGCGTCATGAATGGCACTATCGAGATCGAGCTTGCGACCCGGATTCTCGTTCCCGCGCCGAACGGCCTCACCGACGTCAAATTCCTGTCGTCGGGGCGGCTGCGCTGCAGCCCCACCGCCGCCGCCAATCTGCGCAACGCGCTCGACGCCGCGCTGAAGATGCTGGAGGCGCCGCAGCAGCAACCCGATCCGGTGGCGGCCTCGAAGATGAACTAGCGCAACGCCAGCCGGCGTGTTGCTCGCTTCATGATTCGGCGCTTAGTGCCGCCTCGTGAACGGTTCGAGCTTCCTCGAAATACTGTGCAACGAGCCGATGCCGTAGCCGTCGGGATCGTCCTCGGATGTCCGATAATCCGCCTTGATGGCTTCGAGATCGTCGAGCAGGCGACGGGCATACGCGGCGGGATCGCCGCGTTCGGCTTCGCTCGGTGTCAGGACGACTTTCTCCGCGTAAATCACCGCGACCATTTCATCCTGGCCGACATTGTGGCCGCGCGAGGAGGTGTAGTACGGATCCGATCTGTGGGCTGACGCAAGCGCGGTCTCCTCGGCGATCGCCGCTCGATAATGGTTCTGTATCTCGGCAATGATATCCTGACCAACGGCGCTGTCGCCTGCGAGACGGGGCAGGCAGGCCTCAGCCCATCGCTTCAGAAACGGTATCAAGCCAACTCCTGATGTCCGGCAAAGATATCGCCGGATTGATTTGTCATTCTGCTTTGCACAATGATTTCGTTTCGCCATCCGCCCCGACAGCTCGCCTTACAAAAGACCAGCCCCCTTGTCAGCTATTGCAAGCGGGTGCAACCTTGGCGGATGCCCGCTCCATCAGGCGGACAGGTCAGTCCGGGGCTGCAACGACAATTTTGATAAAAAACAAAGGGAGGAAAAACGCATGACATTGGATGTTTCGCGACGGTCTTTGCTCGCGCTCGGCGCCGGACTTGGCGTGGGACTTGGCGCAACCGCCATGCTCGGCGGCAGCGCGCTGGCAAAAGCGCCCAAGCTCGGCACGCAGGTGCCCTATTTCTACCGTTTCAATTTTGGCGATGCCGAAGTCACCGTCGTTTCCGACGGCCCGCTGCCGCTCGGCGATCCCGGCGGCGCCTTCATCGGCGTGCCGAAGGAGGACGTCAAGAAGATGCTGACCGACAATTTCCTGTCCCCGGACAATGTCGTGCTCGAGCAGAATTCGCCGATCGTCAACATGGGCGACAAGCTCGTGCTGTTCGACACAGGCATGGGCACCTCGAAGGCGTTCGGGCCGACCACCGGCCGGCAGCAAAAGAGCATGGCAGAGGCCGGCATCAAGCCCGGCGACATCGACGCCATCGTCTGCTCGCATGCGCATATCGACCATATCGGCGGTATCGTCGGCGAAGACGGCAAGCCGCTGTTTCCCAACGCGCAGGTCTACATCGCCCAGAGCGATTACGATTTCTGGACTGACGAGGGCAAGCTCGGCGGCCCCTTGAAGGATTTCGTGATTCATGCCCGCAAGAACCTGCTGCCAGTGAAGGACCGGCTGGTGTTCTTCAAGGACAACCAGGAAATCCTGCCCGGCATCACCGTGATCTCCGCACCCGGCCATACCGTCGGCCACAGCATGTTCATGGTGACGTCGAAGGGCAAATCCTTTTGCTTCCTCGGCGACCTCACCCATCACCAGGTGCTGCTGCTGGAAAAGCCGCGGATGGAATTCGCCTACGACACCGACCCGAAGCAGGCGGCGGCGACGCGGGTGAAAATGCTGGACAGGCTGGCGGCCGACAAGACCCCCGTGATGTCCTATCACTTCGCCTGGCCCGGCTATGGCCATGTGGTGAAGGCCGGCGACGGTTTCCGCTACATCGCCGAGCCGATGAACATGCAGCTCTGACCAGGCGCGCGATGCGGGGGTGGGCCAATGGCCGACCCCCGCATGGCGCAGCG
>JAUXWH010000189.1 GCA_030681365.1 Bradyrhizobium sp. | reverse complement strand
GATGCGCGCCGCGGTCGCCGTGGGTGCCGATATAGACGACGAAGGTACCCTCGGGCACCTTGATGTCGTCCGCGCCGAGCAGGAACAGGACGTCGAGCGTGCCGAACGTCGTCATCTGCGCCGCGGTCAGGCCGCCGCTCGCGCCGGAAGCAAAGCCGATGTCGAGCGCGCCGACCCGCGACGCCGTATCGTGCAGGATGCCGAACCCGTTCCAGTCGCCCGTGACCGCGCCGACATCGAGCGCGAGCTTCGCCGTGGCAGCGAGAACCGCCGCCCCGTCGTGCCGAGCGGCTACGCCGGCGCCGACCAGCACGATTGGATGCTTCGCACCCTTCAGCACATTCGCGAAGGCATGCTTGCCAGCGGCGAGTTCAGCCAGCGAATCCGTGCCCGCGCCGAGATAGTCGTATTCAAAGGTGAGATCGGCCCTGGCGCCGATCACGCCGATCTTGAGCTGCCCGGTGCGCCAGCGCTTGCGGATGCGCGCGTTGAGAACCGCCGCCTCCTTGCGCGGGTTCGACCCCACGATCAGCAGTGCGTCGGCCTGCTCGATGCCGGCGATGGTCGGATTGAAAATGTAGGACGCGCGGCCGGCCTTGGGATCGAAGGCGTCGCCGCCCTGCACCGCCAGATTGCTGGAACCGGATTTGGCCAGGAGCTCCTTCAGCGCGAACATCTCCTCGACCGCGGCGAGATCGCCGGCGATGGCGCCGATCCGCTTGCCGTCGATGCGGCCGGCCTTGGCCGCGATGGCGCCGAACGCCTCCGACCACGACGCCGCGCGCAGCTTGCCGCCTTCCCTGAGGTAGGGTCGATCGAGTCGCTGGGTGCGCAGGCCGTCGACGATGTGCCGGGTCTTGTCGGAGATCCACTCCTCGTTCACCGCCTCGTTGACGCGCGGCAGGATTCGCATCACCTCGCGCCCGCGGGTATCGACCCGGATCGCCGAGCCGACGCCGTCCATCACGTCGATCGACTGGGTCTTGCCGAGCTCCCAGGGTCGCGCCGCGAAGGCATAGGGTTTGGAGGTCAGCGCGCCGACCGGACAGATATCGACCAGATTGCCCTGCAGCTCCGAGGTCAGCGCGGACTCAAGATAGGTGGTGATCTCCATATCCTCGCCGCGGCCGGTCGCGCCCATTTCCGGCACGACGCACACTTCCGCTGCTAAACTTACTCAGAGCGTGCAATGGATGCAGCGGTTCAGCGTGGTATTGACCAGCTCGCCGAGTTATTTGTCCTCGACCGCGCGCTTGTTCTCGGCGAAGCGGCTGGTGTCGACGCCGTAGCC
>JAUXWH010000187.1 GCA_030681365.1 Bradyrhizobium sp. | reverse complement strand
CGGCGGTGCTACGCGCGCAGGCGGGGGCGGCGGCGGTGCTGCTCGCGGCGGCGGCGGCGGGGGTGGCGGTGCTGCTCGCGGGGGCGGCGGAGGTGGCGGTGCTGCTCGGGGCGGGGGCGGCGGGGGAGGCGCTGCTCGGGGCGGCGGCGGTGCGGCGGCCGGCGGTGCCGGACGTGCGGCGGGCGGAGCAGCCTTCGGCGGTGCTTTCTTTCCATCCGGACCAGCATCTTTCTCCGCCTGTGCGACGACTAGCGGGGCGGTTTGCGCCTGCGACGAAGGTGCTGCGAACTGCATGGCCGTGAGTGCTGTCGTGGCGAGCAGCACGAGGCGAAGGTGTGTCATGATGGATTGGACCCCGGGGAATGGAAACAAGATGGCGATCAACGAATAAGCGTGGGGCCGGATTGTGGCGGCCTGCCATGGCGAAGCTGATTTTATTTTACAGCAGCAAACACCCAAAGCGCCAATCGTTCATGGCGCATTCAGGCGTTTGCTTCAACGCAGCAAGACGTACATCGTTCCCCTCGGCAAGTCCGATATGTGCGGTTCACGTCGGCCTGCGATCCCGTACATCGGCAGTCGCGGGATTCGGCGTGGTTGGACCCGGCGGTCCGCGCACCGGCAGCTCCTCGGGAGTTTGTCCGGGCAACTCCTCGGGACTCGGCGGCGCACCGGGCTCCCGCATCGGCGGCGGCACGTCGGGTTGCGGATTGCGCGGCGGGCTTTCCTGCGGCGGCTCGGTGGGCTGTCCGGGCTTGATCGGCGGATCCTCCAGCGGATCGGTTGCCATCTACATCGCCACCTTGCGGTTGTCTCCGATTTCGGGACGGGTGCCGGTGACAGCCGCGGCGGCCATCTTCACATAGCTGATGACGGTTCCCGGGGAATCCCAGAACTCGGCATCGTCGGGCGTGAATTTCAGCACGCGGATGTTGGGGTCTTCGGCCGAGTCCCACCATGCCTTCGCCGGGGTCGAAAACAGTTGCTTGATCCTGGCGCGGTCGTTGGAGACCTCGGCGGTGCCGCTGACCGAAACGTATTTCTGGTCACTGGCGTCGGCGAATGAAAGATTCACTTCCGGATTGCGGGCGATCTCTTCATCCTTGTGACGGCGCGCGTCGGTCAGGAAATAGACCGCGTTGTTCTCGCGTTCGAGGTAAGCGCGCATCGGCCGGGCGCGAAGCCTGTCGCCGTCCCGCGTGACCAGCATCGCAAAGCCGATGTTCTTCATCAGGTCCCAGGCGCGGTCGGTATCTCGTGCGGAGTTGTCGTTGGCCATCTTATCGCTCCATTGTACTGGAGCGATAACGGCCGCAATCCTGCGATGTTCCGCCGGGTGAATTGGAACCCGTTACTCCGGTGCGTGGCACACGGCTTCGATATTGTGGCCATCGGGATCGAGCACGAAGGCGCCGTAATAATTGGGGTGGTAATGGGCGCGGATGCCGGGCGCGCCATTATCGCGTCCGCCCGCCGCCAGCGCGGCCCGGTAGAAAGCGTCGACCGTGGCGCGGTCCCTGGCGACGATGGCGACATGCAGCGGCTTGTTCAAGCCGCCTTCGCCGCCGATCCAGAAATCCGGTTTGCCATCGGCGCCGAACCCGGCGGCGGCCGCACCATCGTTTTGCTCCTGCGTCACTTCCATCACCAGGCCGTAGCCGAGCGGCGCCAGCGCCTCGAGATAAAAGGCCTTGGCGCGCGGATAGTCGGAAACCGGAAAGCCGATGTGGTCGATCATCTGAATCTCCTGCGGTTCGGTAGCGTCAGGTGACGGTTACGATTTCACCAACAGCGTATTGCTGCGGGTCCTGCCGGCCTCGACATAGCCGCGTGCCCGCATGTCGGCAATGCAGTCCTCCAGCCATTCGTTGCGCGACAGATGCTCGATTACGACGGCGCGCGGCCACAGCGACGGCGGCGCCTCCTTGAAGAAACCGGTCAGCACGCGATCCTCAAAACCCTCGACGTCGATCTTCAGGGCGTCGACCTGCGACACCCCGGCCTCCTCGAGGATACGCTGCAGCCGCAGCGCCGGCACCCGGATGGCATTGCCGGAGGACTGTCCCGACACGATGCGGCTGGCGCCGAGATTGTCGCCGTCCGTCTCGATCACAAGTTCGCCGTCGGCAGGCCCCGCGGCCGCGGCCACCAGCGTCACCTGGGTGGCGCCCGACGCTTCGCGGTTAAATTTCAGCCGCGCATGGGTCACCGGGTGCGGTTCGATCGCAATCACCTTGCCATCGGCGCCGACGTGACGCGCCAGCGCCAGCGCATAGGTGCCGACATTGGCGCCGACATCGACGAACACGCCGCCTTCGGGGCTGTGGGCACGGAGGAAATCCAGCTCCTCGAGATTGTAGTCGGGATTGAACAGCGCGCCGCGCTCGGTGGCGCTGGCCTGATGATAGAGCCGGAATGACGCGCCCTGGTACGGCACGTCGAGCGGGCCGGCGCGCAGTAAATTGACCAGCCGTGACAGCATCGGGCGAAACGCGCCGCGTTTCAGCCGTGAGCGCTGCGCCAGCGAGATGATCGCGGCCTGCGCGGCATTGGGCGCGAACGCGCCGAACGGCGCGGGGGTGGGGTCATTGGCCGGTTTCAAACGGGTTTTCCCGGGAAGGCGGAAGCGGCGCATGCATAGCCGGTTTTGTCCGCCGTTCCAACGGACATCATCGCCCCGCAACGGCGAAGCCGTTACGCGGCGATGGCGCCGGAGTTCGATGCCGGACGCGAAGTCAGATCTGCCGCTCGACCAGCTTCAGCTTGAGCTCGGCGATCGCCTCGGAGGGGTTGAGGCCCTTCGGGCAGGCCTTGGCGCAGTTCATGATGGTGTGGCAGCGGTAGAGCCGGAACGGATCCTCAAGGTTGTCGAGCCGCTCGCCGGTGGCCTCGTCGCGGCTGTCCTTGACCCAGCGCGTCGCCTGCAGCAGCGCGGCGGGCCCGAGAAAGCGGTCGCTGTTCCACCAGTAGCTCGGGCAGGAGGTCGAGCAGCAGGCGCACAGGATGCATTCGTAGAGGCCGTCGAGCTTTTCGCGGTCCTCGTGGCTCTGCCGCCATTCCTTCTGCGGCGTCGGCGAGGTGGTCTTCAGCCACGGCTCGATCGAGGCGTATTGCGCGTAGAAGTTCGTGAGGTCCGGCACCAGGTCCTTCACGACGGGCTGGTGGGGCAGCGGATTGACCTTGACCGCGCCCTCCTTCACGTCGTGCATCGACTTGGTGCAGGCCAGCGTGTTCTGGCCGTCGATGTTCATGGCGCAGGAGCCGCAGACGCCCTCGCGACAGGAGCGGCGGAAAGTCAGCGTCGGATCGATGTGGTTCTTGATCCAGATCAGGCCGTCGAGCACCATCGGCCCGCAATCGTTGATATCGATATGGTAGGTGTCGATGCCGGGATTCTTGCCGTCGTCCGGATTCCAGCGATAGACCTTGAACTCACGCGTCTCGGTCGCGCCCGCAGGCTTCGGCCAGGTCTTGCCGCCGGTGATCTTCGAGTTTTTTGGAAGCGCGAATTCAACCATTTTCTACCTTTCGTCATTCCGGGGCGATGCGACAGCATCGAACCCGGAATCTCGAGATTCCGGGTCTGGTCCTTCGGACCATCCCGGAATGACGGCTTTTCCTATCAATACACCCGCGCCTTCGGCGGGATGTACTGGACGTCGTTCGTCATCGTGTAGTCATGCACCGGGCGGTAATCGATCGCCGTCTTGCCGCCGTCGTCGATCCACGCCAGCGTGTGCTTCATCCAGTTCTTGTCGTCGCGATCGGGAAAATCCTCGCGGGCATGCGCGCCGCGGCTTTCCGAGCGGTTGGCGGCCGAATCCATCGTCACCACCGCCTGAACGATCAGGTTGTCGAATTCCAGCGTTTCGACCAGGTCCGAATTCCAGGTCAGCGAGCGGTCGGTCGTCGCGATGTCGCCGATGCCGCCATGCACTTTGTGGATCAGGTTCTGGCCTTCGGTCAGGATCTCGCCGGTGCGGAACACGGCGCAATTGTTCTGCATCACATGCTGCATGCTGTCGCGCAGTCTTGCCGTGGGCGTGCCGCCGGAAGCGTAGCGGTAGTGATCGAGCCGGCCGAGCGCCTTGTCGGCGGATCCGGCAGGCAATTCCGGCTGGCTGCCGTTCGGTGTCAGCTTTTCGGCGCAGCGCAGCGCCGCGGCGCGGCCGAACACCACGAGATCGATCAGCGAATTGGAGCCGAGCCGGTTGGCGCCATGCACCGAGACGCAGGCGGCCTCGCCGAGCGCCATCAGGCCGGGCACGGTGGCATTGTCGTCGCCGTCGCGCTTGGTCAGCACCTCGCCGTGAAAATTGGTGGGGATGCCGCCCATGTTGTAGTGCACCGTCGGCGTGATCGGGATCGGCTCGCGGGTAACGTCGACATTCGCAAAGATCTTGGCCGATTCGGAAATGCCCGGCAGTCGTTCCTGCAGCACGCTGGGATCGAGATGGTCGAGGTGCAGGTAGATGTGGTCTTTCTTCTTGCCGACGCCGCGGCCTTCGCGGATCTCGATGGTCATCGAGCGCGAGACCACGTCGCGCGAGGCGAGGTCCTTGGCCGACGGCGCATAGCGCTCCATGAAACGCTCGCCTTCGGAGTTGACGAGATAGCCGCCCTCGCCGCGCGCGCCCTCGGTGACGAGGCAGCCGGCGCCGTAAATTCCGGTCGGGTGGAACTGGACGAACTCCATGTCCTGCAACGGCAGTCCGGCACGCAGCACCATGCCGCCGCCATCGCCGGTGCAGGTGTGCGCCGAGGTGCAGGAGGCATAGGCGCGGCCGTAGCCGCCGGTGGCCAGGATGGTGGTCTGGGCGCGAAAGCGGTGCAGCGTGCCGTCGTCGAGCTTCAGCGCGATCACGCCGCGGCAGGCGCCCTGGTCGTCCATGATCAGGTCGATGGCGAAGAACTCGATGTAGAATTCCGCGGCGTGCCGCAGCGCCTGGCCGTACATCGTGTGCAGCATGGCGTGGCCGGTGCGGTCGGCGGCAGCGCAGGTGCGCTGCGCCTGGCCCTTGCCGTAGTCCAGCGTCATGCCGCCGAACGGCCGCTGATAGATCTTGCCGTCCTCGGTGCGCGAGAACGGCACGCCCCAGTGTTCGAGCTCGTAGACCGCCTCGGGCGCGTTGCGCACCATGTATTCGATGGCGTCCTGGTCGCCCAGCCAGTCCGACCCCTTGACGGTGTCGTACATGTGCCAGCGCCAGTTGTCCTCGTGCATGTTGCCGAGGGCGGCCGAGATGCCGCCCTGGGCCGCCACGGTGTGCGAGCGGGTCGGAAATACCTTGGTGATGCAGGCGGTGCGCAGGCCCGCCTCGCTGCAGCCGACCACGGCGCGCAGCCCAGCGCCGCCGGCGCCGACCACCACGACGTCATAGGTATGGTCCTCGATCGGATAGGCGCGGCCGTTGGCGCCAAATGTTCCAGCGCCGTTGGCGCCGCCATTTCCGCTACCGGCCATGGGCTAAACTCCAGATGAAAGCTTGAGGATGGCGTAGATCGAAGCCAGCGCCACCGCGACCGAGAAGAAGTTGTTGGCCATCACGCTGGCGAGTTTCAGCTTCTCGTTATGAATGTAGTCTTCGATCACCACCTGCATGCCGATCTTCATGTGCCAGGCGCTGGCAACGATGAACAGCAACAGGATGATCGCGATCGGCGGCGAGCCGAGAATCTGCGCCGCACCGGCCTGGTTGCTGCTGAGCAGCATCATCACCACCACGATCACGGGCACGATCAGCAGCGTCATCGCCACTGCAGTAATGCGCTGGCGCCAGAAGTCTCTGGTGCCGGAATGCGAAGAGCCGAGGCTGCGGACGCGGCCCAGCGGGGTGCGCATCGATGGCGGCTTGGCCGACCCGTGCGACTCGTTGACGCTCATTTTCCCGCTCCGAACGCATAGACGATCCACACCAGCACCGTGAGCGAAATGCCGCCGATCAGCGCGGCCCAGGTCAGCGCCTCGCGTTCGCTGGCCTTGAAGCCGTAGCCGAGGTCCCAAACCAGATGCCTGAGGCCGGAAAGCAGATGGTGCATCAGCGCCCACGTGTAGCCGAACACGATCAGCTTGCCGATGATGCTGCCGGTGAAGGCCTGCACATTGGCATAGGCGCCGGGGCCGGAAGCGACCGCGATCAGCCACCACGCCAGCAGCAGGGTACCGAAATACAGCGCAATGCCGGTGGCGCGATGCACGATGGACAGCGCCATCGTCAGGGTCCAGCGGTAGGTCTGCAAATGGGGCGAAAGCGGTCGTTCGATCCTGGCTGTCATCGGCGGCTTTGATGGGTTGGCGGGCTGCAAGGGGCCCTTCGTGGATCGCAGTAGACAAATTCTATTTACGAACTCGAAACAGGGAGCGCAACGATGAAAATCGTCAATTGCGAACCTCGGTTCATATCTATGGATGTGCCCTGCAATCGCGGGCGTTGACAAGGTCCGCCCGTGCTGTTGGCTGGTATACCTGAAGCACGATTCATGAACACGCACAGGCCGGCCGCGAGACTGGGGGAAAGAGATGGCAATCGGTGGGCTTGACGTCGCGGAGCTTGGCGAGCTTGCGCTGCTGCTGGTGGCGGTAGGGGCGCTGTCGGGCTTCCTCGCCGGCCTGTTCGGCATCGGCGGCGGCGCCATCCTGGTCCCGGTGTTCTACGAATGCTTCCGTCTCGCCGGCGTCCCGCTCGAAGTGCGGATGCCGCTCTGCATCGGGACATCGCTCGCCATCATCATCCCGACCTCGATAAGCTCGTTTCGCGCCCATTACCTCAGGGGCGCAGTCGACATGAAGATTCTCCGGCAATGGTGGCTTCCGGTCGTGATCGGCGTGGTCGCCGGCGGCATCACCGCGCGGTACGCGCCGGAGCGCCTGTTCAAGATCGTGTTCGTGATGGTCGCGTATTCGGCCGCAGCCCGGCTGCTGCTGGCGCGCCAGAGCTGGAAGTTCGGCGAAGACTTCCCAAAGGGACCGCTGATGAAGCTCTACGGATTCTTCGTCGGGCTTCTGTCCACCTTGATGGGCGTCGGCGGCGGGCTTTTCCTGAACCTGCTGATGACCTTCTACGGCCGACCGATCCATCAGGCGGTTGCGACCTCCTCGGCGTTGGCGGTGCTGATCTCGATTCCGGGCGCCATCGGCTACGTCTACGCCGGTTGGCCGGCCGCCATGCGCTATCCCGAAATCGTCGCATTACAACTGCCGTTTGCGATCGGTTACGTCTCGCTGATCGGCGCCGTGCTGGTGATCCCGACCGGCCTGCTGACCGCGCCGCTCGGGGTGAGGGCCGCGCATTCGATGTCGAAGCGCACGCTGGAGGTGGCGTTCGGCTGCTATCTGTTCATCGTCGGCAGCCGGTTCCTGGTCAGCCTGCTTTAGCCCTTTGCAGGTTCGCGCCGCATGTAGAACTTGCGGTCGTTCTCGTGGGTGATGTGGAAGCCGAGCCGCTGATACAGGTTTCGCGCGCGATTGGTTTTGACGACGCCGAGGGTGATCGGCTGGCCGGCCCGTGCGGCCTGATCGATCAGGCCCCGGATGACCTCGGTGCCGATGCCGCGCCGCTGGAATGCGGGCTCGATGAAGATCTGGGCCAGATAAAGCGCGCCATTGGCCGTCAAGCTTTGCACCCAGCCAATGTCTGCGCCCCCCGACGTGATGATTCGGACCTCGGAGGCCTTCCAGCTTTTGCGCAAGCTTGCGGCTTCCGCGGCCATATCAAGCTGCAATTGCCCGAACGTCGCTTCCATGCTGGCGAAATACAGGCGCGAGCAGAGTTCGAAATCGTCCGGGCGGGCTGCACGGAGGCCGGTTTGCATGGCAAGCCTTCTACTCGTCATGGCGAGCCAGCGGGTCGCAATGACGGCGGTTACTTCGCGTAGATCTTCGCATAGGTATCGCGCAGAATGTTCTTCTGCACCTTGCCCATGGCGTTGCGCGGCAATTCCTCGACCACGATCACCCGTTTTGGCATCTTGAATTTTGCCAATCTGCCGTCGAGCGCCTTCAGCACCGAGGCTTCGTCGACCGCCGCACCCTTGTCGCAGACCAGCACCGCGGTGACGCCCTCGCCGAAATCGGCATGCGGCACGCCGATCACGGCGGATTCGATCACGCCCGGCATGGCGTCGATCTCGCTCTCGATTTCCTTCGGGTAGACGTTGAAGCCGCCCGAGATCACCAGGTCCTTGCCGCGGCCGAGAATGTGCACGTAGCCTTTGGCGTCGATCTTGCCGAGATCGCCGGTGATGAAAAACCCGTCGTCGCGGAATTCGGCCTTTGTCTTCTCCGGCATGCGCCAGTAGCCCTTGAACACGTTGGGACCCTTGACCTCGATCATCCCGATGTCTTCCGGCCCGAGGGGCTTCCCGGTTTCGGGGTCGGTGACGCGCACGGTCACGCCGGGCAGCGCATGGCCGACCGCGCCGGGCACCCGATCGCCGTCATAGGGATTGGAGGTATTCATGTTGGTCTCGGTCATGCCGTAACGCTCCAGCACGGCGTGGCCGGTGCGCGCCAACCATTCGCGGTGGGTGACGGCGAGCAATGGCGCCGAGCCCGAAACGAACAGCCGCATGTGCTTGGTCGACTCTTTCGTCAGCGCCGGGCTCTGCAGCAGCCGCGTGTAAAACGTCGGCACGCCCATCATCACGGTGGCGCGCGCCATCAGCTTGATGATGAGATCCGGATCGAATTTCGGCAGGAAGATCATCGAGGCGCGCGCGAACAGCGTGACGTTGCTGGCCACGAACAGGCCGTGGGTGTGGTAGATCGGCAGCGCGTGGATCAGCACGTCCTTGTCGGTGAAGCGCCAGTAATCGACCAGCGAGAGCGAATTCGACGCCAGATTGTCATGCGTCAGCATGGCGCCCTTGGAGCGCCCCGTGGTGCCCGAGGTGTAGAGGATCGCGGCGAGATCGTCGTCGGCACGGTCGATCGTCTCGAATTCCGCCGTCACCGTGGCGGCGGCTTGCGTGAGGGAGCCCTGGCCGTTGGCGTCGAGCGTCTCGACCGCGGCGCCGATCCTGGCCGCGATCGCGCCGATGCCTTCCGCCTTTGCGGGGTCGCACACCACCAGCGACGGCTCGGCGTCGCCGATGAAATATTCCAGTTCGTTCAGCGTATAGGCGGTGTTGAGCGGCAAATAGACCGCACCGGCCCTGATGGTGGCGAGATAGAGCACCAGGCCCGCAACCGACTTCTCGGTTTGCGCTGCAACGCGGTCGCCGGGCTTGACGCCTCTGGACACCAGCACATTCGCCGTCTGTCCGGCGCGGGCCATGAGATCGCCATAGCTGATGTGTTGCCCGTCGGCGGTCTCGATCGCGAGGCGCGAGGGATCGTCGAGGCCTTCGAACAGACGGAAAAACAGGTTGGCGTTCATGATGGTTTTCTGGGCTGCGTTCATGCAACATTGCGGGAGGGGCGGACACGGCCTGGATGGCCGCGGCAATCCAGCACTTCAATAGCAAAACCGCCCTTCACAAAGCAACGGAGACAGTTTGCATGTCGAATAACGGGAAACGCGTAGCCTGGGTGACCGGCGGCGGCAGCGGCATCGGCGAAGCCGGGGCGGAAGCCCTCGCCGCGGATGGCTGGACGGTGGTGGTCTCGGGGCGTCGCAAGGAGGCGCTGGATGCGGTGGTGGCAAAGATCGCCGCCAGCGGTGGCAAGGCCGAGGCGATTGTGCTCGATGTCAGCCGGTCCGATGACGTGACCAAGGCGGCGGATCAGATCGTCGCCAAGCACGGCCGCATCGATTTGCTGGTCAACAGCGCCGGCATCAACGTGCCGAAGCGCAGCTGGGCCGACATGGAACTGGACGGCTGGAACAAGCTGGTCGAGATCAATCTCAACGGCGTGCTGTATTGCATGCGCGCGGTGCTGCCGGCGATGCGCAGGCAGCAGGACGGCTGCATCATCAACGTCGCGTCCTGGGCCGGCCGTCATGTCTCGAAAATGCCGGGGCCGGCCTACACCACGACAAAACATGCGGTGCTGGCGCTGACCCATTCGTTCAACATGGACGAATGCGTCAACGGCCTGCGGGCCTGCTGTCTGTCGCCCGGCGAGGTCGCGACCCCGATCCTGAAGCTGCGGCCGGTGGTGCCGTCCGAGGCCGAGCAGGCGAAGATGCTGCAGCCGGAAGATTGCGGCCGCACCATCGCCTTCGTCGCCTCCATGCCGCCGCGGGTCTGCATCAACGAAATCCTGATCAGCCCGACGCACAATCGCGGTTTCATTCAGACGCCGAGCAACAGGGATTAGCACTTTCTCACGTCGTCCCTGCGAACGCAGCGACCCATAACCACCGGCGTTGGTTTGGTAAGGCGTCTACCACAACGCCTTACCGATAAATCACGCGGTATGGTCCCGGCGTTCCCCGGGACGACGCTGAGAATTGTTTTCGATGCCCACACGGATGCCGACGAGAATAGTTTCAATCATCACGATAAGTTATTCCGCGAAACCGCCCCCAAACCCTCCCGTAGTTCGGCCAACGGCGACGCAGTGTGATCCAACCAACAGGCGCCGCCGTTTACCCCTTCGATGCAGGCGGCTGATCCGCCGTGCAGCTCAAACCTCGGGAGACGTTCCATGTCCAAGCGTATTGCACTTTTCTCCGCCGCAGCCTTCGGCGCCCTGGCCCTGGCCGCGACCGTCATTGCGCCCGCCAGCGCGGAAGACAAGAAGATGATGAAGAGCGAAATGTCGGGCGAGAAGACCGTGATGGTCGGCGGCGCCGCGATGTTCCCCTCGAAGAACATCGTCCAGAATGCCGTCAATTCCAAGGACCACACCACGCTGGTGGCCGCGGTGAAGGCCGCCGGCCTGGTCGATACGCTTTCGAGCAAGGGCCCGTTCACGGTGTTCGCACCGACCAACGCCGCCTTCGGCAAGCTGCCGGCCGGCACGGTCGACACCCTGGTGAAGCCCGAGAGCAAGGCGACCCTGACCAAGATCCTGACCTATCATGTCGTCCCCGGCAAAATGGAAGCCGCCAGCCTGACCGACGGCAAGAAGCTCAAGACCGTCGAGGGCGAAGAGCTGACCGTCAAGCTCAAGGACGGCAAGGTCTGGATCGTCGACGCCAAGGGCGGCACCTCGATGGTGACGATCGCCAACGTCAACCAGTCGAACGGCGTGATCCACGTGGTCGACACTGTCCTGATGCCGGCGTCGTAACAGTGCGCGCCTGATCTGCCCCGGGCAGGATGCGCGACGGAAGAGCGAGCCGGGGCAACCCGGCTCGCTTTTTTGTGATCGCCATAGGCGACAGGCATCGACCCGATAGCGCCTCGGCAGTAACGAAGTGCCGGGTTCCGGCGTATAAGCCTGTATCGGCCTCCCTTCAGCATAGGAAAGCCAGGGGAACCACCATGTCCAGCCTCGCCGTCAACGACCAGCCCACCGCAACCGCCACGCCGGCGAAAGCCATTCAGCCGGCATGGGTCCGCATCGTGCACTGGGTCAATGCGGTTGCGATGATCCTGATGATCATGTCGGGATGGCAGATCTACAACGCCTCGCCGCTGTTCGATTTCACGTTTTCGAAGACGATCACGCTGGGCGGCTGGCTCGGCGGCGCGCTGCTCTGGCATTTCGCGGCGATGTGGCTGCTGATGGTCAACGGGCTTGTCTATCTCGTGCTTGGCGTGGCTACCGGCCGCTTCCGCAAGAAGCTGCTGCCGATCACGCCGGAGGGCGTGATTGCCGATACCAGGGCGGCGCTGACCGGCAAGCTCTCGCATGCGGACCTGACGAAGTACAATTATGTCCAGAAGCTGCTCTATGCCGGGATCATCGTGGTCGGCATCCTCATCGTGCTGTCGGGCCTGGCGATCTGGAAGCCGGTGCAGCTGCAGTATCTGACGGCGCTGTTCGGCGGCTATGAAGCCGCGCGCTACGTTCATTTCTTCTGCATGGCGGCGATCGTCGCATTCCTGGTGGTGCATGTCGTGCTGGCGCTACTGGTGCCGAAAAGCCTGCGCGCCATGATCATCGGGCGTTGAGAACTATCCAGGAGGATATGCCATGGGCCGACTTCGCTCGCTTCTGATCCCCGGCGTCGACAAGCAATTGCTGGTCAGGGACGCCACCAAACTGATGCCCGACCTGGCGCGGCGGCGTTTCATCGCCGGCGGCGCCAGCCTCGGCGCGCTGACGCTGTTGACCGGCTGCGACGTGAGCGACAGTTTTTCGGCGGAGTCGATGCTGGTTCGGATTTCGAAATTCAATGACGCTGTGCAGGCTGCGATGTTCAATCCCAACGCATTGGCGCCGACCTTCCCGGAAAGCGCGATTACAAAACCGTTCCCGTTCAACGCCTATTACGCGCTCGACGACGCCCCCACCATCGACGGCAACGAATGGAAGCTCGAGGTGCGCGGCCTCGTCGACAACAAGAAATCATGGACGCTGGAGGAGCTCTACAAGCTGCCGCAGGTCAAGCAGGTGACGCGCCACATCTGCGTCGAGGGCTGGAGCGCGATCGGAAGCTGGACCGGCACGCCGTTGCGCGATTTCCTCAAGTTGGTCGGCGCCGATACCCGCGCCAAATATTGCTGGTTCCAGTGCGCCGACATGGATGGCTACAACTCGCCGCTCGACATGGCCTCTGCGCTGCATCCCCAGACCCAGATGACCTTCAAGTTCGGCGACGAGATCCTGCCGCGGGCCTATGGCTTCCCCATGAAGATCCGGGTGCCGACCAAGCTCGGCTTCAAGAATCCGAAATACGTCGTCTCGATGGAAGTCACCAACGACTACAAGGGCGGCTACTGGGAAGACCAGGGATATAACTCGTTCAGCGGGAGTTAGATGCGCCTACCTTTCTTCTCCCCGCCACGCGCAAGGGCGCGTGGGGGGAGGGGAGATGACGGATCGGCGCACCTCTTGGCCATCACGTCGTCGAACGCCATTCCCAATTCCGAGATCGACGGCGCGTGCCCGGTGAACAGCTCGAAGCAATCGGCGGCCTGATGGATCGCAAGCTCGCGCCCGGTCATCACGCGGGCGCCCTTGGCCCTGGCAGCCGTCAGCAGCGGCGTCCAGAGCGGTGAATACACGGCGTCGGCGACCCACAGCCCGGCATGCAGCAGCGGTTCGGGAACCGGCGTGCCGCTGTCGGGCAACATCCCGACCGGGGAGGCGTTGACCACGCCGGCGACGCCGCGCAGCGCATCCTCGACGCTATCGGTAACGCATGCCGTTGTCTGGCCATCGAGCCGGGCAGCCAGCGCCGCTGCCTTTTCACGGTCGTTGTCGAAGATCCGCAACTCGCCAACGCCGAGCCCGGCCAGCGCAAATGCGATCGCCTTGCCGACGCCGCCGGCGCCGATCACAGCGACGGCGCCCTGCGGGGAGGCGGCGACAAGTTCGGTGACCGCCCGCGCAAAGCCTGACGTATCGGTATTGTGGCCGATCAACTTGCTATCGCGGACGACGACCGTGTTGACGGCGCCGATCAGGGCCGCGCGCGGCGCCAATTCGTCGAGCAGATCGAGCACGGCTTCCTTGTAGGGAAAGGTGACGTTGATGCCGGCGAAACCCAGCCGCCTGACACCTTCGAGCAGCATCTTGAGTTCTTCGCGCCCGGCATTGGCGACCTCGATCAGCTGATAGTGACAATGCAGGCCCAAGGCCGCGGCAGCCCGTTCGTGCATCGCCGGCGATGCGGAGTGGGCGATCGGCGCGCCGAGCAGGCCGGTGAGAAAGCGTTTTGCGGCACGCGGGTCGGGCGCAGCGGAGTTCATGTGAGCATCCTAACCCGCCCTATGAAATGCGCGCCAGCCTGGGTTGAAACGCCGTTGCGATCGCACCGACCGCCAGCATCGCCGCCGAAACGTTGAGCGCATAGGACAGGCTGCCCATGGCGTCGGTCACCGCGCCGACCGCGATCGGCCCGAGGGTCTGGCCGATGCCGAAGGCGATGGTCATCGCCGCGATCGCCGTCGGCCAGGCCGCCGGCGGATAATTCAGGCGCACGAAGGCGGTGGTCGATCCCACCACGGCAAAGAACGCGACGCCGAACACCAGCGCCGATGTCGCCAGCAGCAGCGGCGAATGGCCGAAGATCGGCAAGGCCGCGCCGATCGCGTTGACGCCGAGAATGATGGTGGTGGAGAGCCCGCCGCGGTCGAGCGCCAGCACGCGCCGCCATACCCAGGGCGTGACGAAGGCGCTGAGCCCGATCAGGCTCCAGAACGCGCTCTGCGCCGCGGCGCCGCCGCCGGCGTCGCGCACATAGGCGATCATGAAGGTCATGTAGGCGATGTAGCCGGCGCCGAACAGGAAGTAGCCGGCGAGATAGATCAGCACCGGCCGGACCGCGAAGGGGGCGGCCACTGCATCGGCGATGCCGGCGGCCGCGCTGATCGGCGCCAGCAGCAGCGGAACGGTCATGGCGGCCCCGAGCAATGTCATCGCCCACCACACGATCCACCACGATCCCGGCCCGAACGCCTGCAGCACGAACGGCGCGACCAGTCCGGATGCCAGGATGCCGATTCCGGGCCCGGCATAGAACAGGCTGAGCAGGAAGTTGGCCCGCTCGGGGCGCGATTGCGCGATCGTCGCCGCCAGGGCGCCGCCGCCGACGAATCCCGCCGCGGCGCCAAGGCCGGCCAACAGCCGGGCAAAGCTCAAGACGACAAAATTGCCGGACAAGGCGCAGAGCGCCAGCGAGACCACGCAGGCCAGCGTCCCCCAACGCACCGAAGCGGCCAGTCCAAAGCGCCGGATCAGGCGCGAGGCCAGCAGTGCGCCGACGAGATAGCCGGCCGCATTGATGGTATTCATGAAACCCGCCGCCGAATATGACCAGATCAGCGCGTCGCGCATGTCCGGCAGCACCAGCGAATAGGCGAACCGGCCGATGCCGAGACCGACCGTGGGCGCCAGCGACAGGATGAGGATCAGCCGCGCGGGATGCGCAGGCGCCATGGGTCGATCGGGGGCGTGCAAAGGGCTACTCCGGCTGGCCGGCATTGTGGCAGGCCGGGGGGCGGTTGCACAGGCACAGCCCCGGCAATGGTGACTTGCCGATCGCGCAAGGCCGCGCGGGGAAGAGCCGCCGGCGGTTTCCCGTACTGTACATGGGGTTGTTTTCGATATTTCTGGTTGGGCGCGAGCACCGTCGAGCGCCCTTACCCGATCAGCACCAGCGCGACGCCCGCCACCGTCAGCGCCGTCCCGGCGACGATCCGCGCCGTGATCAGCACCTGACGCAGCACGATGGCGCTCAGCAGCACGGTCACCAGCGGATAGACCGCCACCAGCGGCGCGACCAGCGTGATCGGCCCATGCCGCACCGCGGCAAAAAGCGTCAGCGCGCTCAGGCCATTGAGAATTCCTGTTACGGCAAACCAGAGCCGGCCGGACCATGGCGCCGCCACCACAAAAGTTCCCTGGCGGATGCGCTGAACGATCAGCACGACCAGCGACGACATGACGTAGCCGATCAGGCAGGCCCACAGCGGGCTGGGCCAGACCTCGAGGCCGAGCTTGACCACCGGCGGGATGACGCCGCGCAGCACCGCGCCCCCCAGCGGCAGCAGCAGCGCCCAGGTCCGCCAGCTGCCGAAATCGCGTGGCCGCGTCACGGTGATGATGACGGCGCCGGCGACCGCTATCACGAGGCCCGCGAGCTGCAATCCATGCAGCGGCTCGCGCAGCACGACAACCGCGAGCGCCACCGCGAACAGCGGCGCGAGATTGCCGAGCGTCGAGGTGACGACAGGCCCCAGCGCCCGGTTGGAGCTAAAGGTCAGCAGCGTCAGCAGCGCCGGGAAGACCAGCCCGATCGCGGCAAAGATCGGCACGCCGCGCCAGACCACGGGTTCACCGGCGAGAATGAGCGGCGACAGCAGCAGAAACAGCAGCGTGAAGGCGGGAACGCTGATCGCGGCGCCGGAGAACGGCTCGACGTGGCGCAGTCCGAATTGCGTCGTGACCACGCCGGCGCCGAGGCAGGCCGCGGACGCAAAGGCAAACAGGATGGCTGCGGTCATGAGGTCCGTCTTGGCGCTCCGTCCTGTAAGCCCGTCCTGGCGCGGGCCGCGCGAGGTGAATGTCGCCGAAGCGCGCCGCCTTGCCAATCCGGCTCCAGCGCTTTAGCACTCCCGCGCGGATATCACAGTCTTCGTCATGGCCGGGCTTGTCCCGGCCATCCACGTCTTGTTTTCACCGAACAAGGAAGAAAACGTGGATGCCCGGCACAAGGCCGGGCATGACGAGTTGGATGAGGAAATATTCCATGGCGACCCATAAACTGCTGCTTCTCCCCGGCGACGGCATCGGCCCCGAAGTGATGGCGGAGGTGAAGCGCCTGATCGACTGGCTCAATGCGCAGGGCATCGCGCATTTCGAGACCGAGCAGGGGCTGGTCGGCGGCTCTGCCTACGACGCCAGCCAGCAGAGCATTACGGATGCGACCATGGCGCAGGCGATGGCCGCCGACGCCGTGATCTTCGGCGCGGTCGGCGGTCCGAAGTGGGACAGCGTGCCCTATGACGCGCGGCCCGAGGCCGGGCTGCTGCGGCTGCGCAAGGAACTCGCGCTGTTCGCCAATCTGCGCCCGGCGGTGTGCTATCCGGCGCTGGCGGAAGCCTCCAGCCTGAAGCGCGAGGTGGTCGAGGGCCTCGACATCATGATCGTGCGCGAGCTCACCGGCGGGGTCTATTTCGGCGAGCCGAAAACCATCACCGATCTCGGCAACGGCCAGAAGCGCGCCATCGACACCCAGGTTTACGACACTTACGAGATCGAGCGCATCGCCCGCGTCGCGTTCGATCTGGCGCGGAAACGCCGCAACAAGCTGACCTCGATGGAAAAGCGCAACGTCATGAAGTCGGGCGTGCTCTGGAACGAAGTGGTCACCCAGGTGCATGCCCGCGAATACAAGGACGTGGAGCTCGAGCACCAGCTGGCCGATTCCGGCGGCATGAACCTAGTCAAATGGCCGAAGCAGTTCGATGTCATCGTCACCGACAATCTGTTCGGCGACATGCTCTCGGATATCGCGGCGATGCTGACGGGCTCGCTCGGCATGCTGCCCTCGGCCTCGCTCGGCGAAATCGACGTCAAGACCAAAAAGCGCCGCTCGCTGTTCGAGCCGGTGCACGGCTCGGCGCCTGACATCGCCGGCACGGGCGCGGCCAATCCGATCGCGATGATCGCCTCGTTCGGAATGGCGCTGCGCTACTCGTTCGACATGGGTGAACTCGCCGACAAGCTCGATGCCGCCATTGCCGCGGTATTGGCCAAGGGCCTGCGCACCGCCGACATCAAGTCGGAAGGCACCACGGCGGTGAATACGACGCAGATGGGCGAAGCGATCCTGAAAGAGCTGCAGGCGCTGCACGCTTAATAAAGATCGTCATGCCCGCGCTTGTCGCGGGCATCCACGTCTTTCTTTTCATGAGCGCGCTAAACGTGGATGGCCGGGACAAGCCCGGCCATGACGACGTCAATTCAGTCCGAAGAAATCAATACAGCGGGAAGCGCTGCGGATAGCCGCCCATGTCCGACGGCGGGTTCAGCGGGTGGCGGTCGATCGGGCGGTTCAGGTTCTCGCGGGCGAACGACGGATAGCCCAGCGCCGGCGGGAAGGCATAATCCTGGAACTTGCGGTCGCCGGGCAGCACTTCGGTGCCGGCGTCGAGCCAGGATCGCGTGGTGACGTAGACGCGCGTCCGCGGACCCTGCTGGTAGGAACGGTTCGGGCCCTGCTTGCCGTAATACGGCCGGCCGTCGCGATCGTATCTGCTCTGGGCATCAGCCGAAGTGACATCAAAGCTGATCGCGACAATGGCGGCCGCGGCAAGCAACGTCGCGAGCTTGGTCGCGGCAGGGAATTTCAGGGTCATCAGGTCCTCACGGGCGGCTGGACCGCCATATCGATTTGCAGCCATCCTAGCTGCACCGGGTATATCGTCGCTAGGTCAATTGGGCCACACCACAGCACAATAATGCCGGAGCGAATTAAAAAGTTTCATAAAAACCAACGTCTTGGCAGAATTGCCCGACTGCAGCGTTTCGAAAGATCCTAGAGCCCGCCGCGCAGCAGCGGGTTTTGCGCGGCGGTCACCCAGTCGGTCGATATCGCTGACGTGACGTTGGCACAGCTGCTGCGCCTGAGCTCGGCGCGGGCGAACAATTCGGCCAGTTTCGGGTCATTTCCGGCCTTCAGCAGCACCAGCCGGTTCAGCATGCAGGAGACCGCGGCGCGCCGCGCCGGCAGCGTTTCCCCCTGGCACGACCAGCCGGAGAGCTGGAGGTCGGATTCATCGAGGCGCCTGACGAAACCAAGGCAGGACCGCTGGCCGCCGGCGAGGCGGAGCAGCGTGACATGGCCGAATTTGCTGTCGATGACACCGGCGGCTTCGAGGTCGGATGGACCCTGAGCCCCCATCTGCGCGGCGAGTTCGGCCGTGGCGGGTCCCGAGGGGCCCGGTTCCGCCCCGGGACGGTAGATTTCGAGCTCGGCTGTCGGCCATATACCGGGAAGGCCCCAGCGCAAGGCATCCTTGCGGCCGCCGCCGGGATGCCGGAGAACCTCATAAGACTCTGGTTTGTCTGGCGAATCGGTCCGGCTGAGGGCGAATGCCGGTTCCGAGCGCGGGGCCACGCTCCAGCCCGCCGGTTCGGCCGGCCCGGCATCGACAATTTCCGGCAATCGGTCCCACAGATGGACCCCGACGATGGCAAGCAGCGCCAGCGTCCCCACATAGGCAATCAGACGCGCCAGCATGCCGCAGCATTCATCGGCAAAGCTGGTCAGCGCCGGATGTATCCTGTTCGGGTAGTATGAGTTGGCAGCGGAAGCCAAAAACGATCGCATCGAACGCCCGGGCAAGGCCGAGCCCCGCAGAGGCCTCGGGTCTGAATTTGTCTTGAGGGCGTTTCTCGCATAGAAGCGCTGCCTCTTCCCTTTCCGCCTTGGGCGGTGGGCGGGCATTTTTCGGCGGAGAGTGAACGATGGGTTACAAAGTCGCGCTGGTCGGAGCGACCGGCAATGTCGGGCGGGAAATGCTCAACATCCTGGACGAACGCAAATTCCCGGCTGACGAGGTGGTGGCGCTGGCCTCGCGCCGCAGCATGGGCGTCGAAGTGTCCTATGGCGACCGCACCCTGAAGTGCAAGGCGCTCGAGCATTTCGATTTCTCTGACGTCGATATCTGCCTGATGTCGGCGGGCGGCGCGGTGTCGAAGGAATGGTCGCCGAAGATCGGCGCCGCGGGTGCTGTCGTGATCGACAATTCCTCGGCGTGGCGGATGGATCCGGACGTGCCGCTGATCGTGCCCGAGGTCAACGCGGACGCGGTCGCGGGTTTCGCCAAAAAGAACATCATCGCCAACCCGAACTGCTCAACCGCGCAGCTCGTGGTGGCGCTGAAGCCGCTGCACGATCACGCGGTGATCAAGCGCGTCGTGGTCTCGACCTATCAATCGGTGTCGGGCGCCGGCAAGGACGCCATGGACGAGCTGTTTTCGCAGACTAAGGCGGTCTACACCAACAGCGAATTGATCAACAAGAAATTCCCCAAGCGTATCGCCTTCAACGTGATCCCCGAGATCGACGTGTTCATGGAGGACGGCTACACGAAGGAAGAATGGAAGATGATGATGGAGACCAAGAAGATTCTTGATCCCAAAATCAAGCTGACCGCGACCTGCGTGCGGGTGCCGGTGTTCGTCGGCCATTCCGAGGCCGTCACCATCGAATTCGAGAATCCGATCTCGGCCGACGAGGCCCGCGACATCCTGCGCAACGCGCCGGGCTGCCTCGTGATCGACAAGCACGAACCCGGCGGCTACGTCACGCCCTATGAAGCCGCCGGCGAGGACGCCACCTATATCAGCCGCATCCGCACCGATCCCACGGTGGAGAACGGCCTGGTGCTGTGGTGCGTGTCGGACAATCTGCGCAAGGGTGCGGCGCTGAACGCAGTCCAGATCGCCGAATGCCTCGTTAACCGCAAGCTGATCAGCGCCAAGAAGAAGGCGGCGTAAGGCGGCGAGCAATCCTGTAGGGTGGGCAAAGGCGCTCTTGCGCCGTGCCCACCATTCTCACGGCGCGATGCACGAATTTGGTGGGCACGGCGCGAAGATGCGCCTTTGCCCACCCAACACGTTCGCTATTCGCTGGGCGCGTTCCCCACGCTGCGGAACTCCTTCGCGCCCGGATCGAGCACGAACAGCGAGCCCTCGGCGACGCCGAAATAGGCGCCGTGGAGGTTCAGGTCGCCTTTTTCCACCTGCGTGCGCACGAACGGAAACGACATCAGGTTCTCCAGGCTGCGGTGGATCGCGGCCTTTTCGATTCTGACGGTGAAGTCCTGCCTCGATTCCTGGTCGCGTTGCGCGACCACTTCGCCCGGCTTGATGAACATCGCCATCCAGCGGCCGATGAAGTCGCCCGGCGACAGCGGCTCGATGTCGTCGATGAAGGCGCGGATGCCGCCGCATTGGGCGTGGCCGAGCACCACGATGTGCTGGATGCGCAGCACGTTGACCGCGTATTCCAGCGCCGCCGACACGCCATGGGCGCCGCCGTCGGGCTGATAGACCGGCACCAGGTTGGCGACGTTGCGCACCACGAACAATTCGCCGGGGCCGGCATCGAAGATCACTTCGGGCGACACCCGGGAATCGCAGCAGCCGATCACCATCACCGCGGGCGACTGGCCGCGTTCGGACAGTTCGCGGTAGCGCGTCTGCTCGGTCGGCAGCCGTTGCGAGGTGAAGGTCCGGTAACCATCGATCAGATGTTTCGGGAATGACATGCGGGTTGCTAACCATATGGCGCGAGCTGGAACAAGGCTTTCGGAGGCCCTGTTGAAATGTTATCGCCAGAAACTCGAAAGTTGAAGGGAACCCGCCATGATCCGTCCGCGCCGCAGCCTGCTGTTCATGCCGGGATCGAATGCGCGGGCGCTGGAAAAAGGCCGCAATCTTCCCGCCGACGGCCTCATCCTCGATCTCGAGGATGCGGTGGCGCCGGACGCCAAGGCGATGGCGCGCGACCAGATCGCCGCCGCCGTCGCCGCCAGGGGGTTCGGCAAGCGCGAGGTGCTGATCCGGATCAACGCGCTGGATTCGCCGTGGTGGCTCGATGACGTCGCGATGGCCGGCAAGGCGCGGCCCGACGGCATTCTGGTGCCGAAGGTCTCCAGCGTCGAGGATCTCAACACCATCGCCGATCGCCTCAGCGATATCAACGCGGACATGTCGATCCGGGTCTGGGCCATGATCGAGACTTCCCGCGCGGTGCTGCATGCCGAACAACTCGCCGCCGCCGCCCGCGAAGTGCGGCTCGCCGGCTTCGTGTTCGGGCCGAACGATATCTCGCGCGAGACGCGGATCCGGATGCTGCCGGGCCGCGCGGCGATGATCCCGATGATCACGCATTGCATCCTCGCCACCCGCGCCCACGGCCTCGAGATTCTCGACGGCCCCTACAGCGACTTCAGCAATGTCGACGGCTTCGGCCAGGAATGCACGCAAGGCCGCGATCTCGGCTTCGACGGCAAGACCCTGATCCATCCCGGCCAGATCGAGGCCTGCAACGCGATCTTCACGCCGCCGGCGGAGGAGGTCGCCCACGCCCGCAGGATCATCGCGGCGTTCGAGCGGCCGGAGAATGCCGCGCGCGGCGCGATTTCGCTCGACGGCCAGATGGTGGAACGGCTGCACGCCGACATGGCCAGGCGCACGATCGCCATATCAGACGCGATCGCGGCGATGGCGCAGCCGTAGCTTTTTCCAGATCCTGAGGGCTTGTGAACGAATCCCGACCTCATCCTGAGGAGCCGCGCACTCTTTGCGCGGCGTCTCGAAGGATGGCAGCAGATTATGTGCCAGATGGTTCGAGACGCTCGCCGGGCGCTGCCCGACGCGCTCCTCATCATGAGGGAGATGCGTCCGGATCTAATTCCGCTTCAGGCTCAGGATGTAGTTGATCAGACTGTCGCTCTCATCCGGCTTGAGGATGAGATTCGGCATGGTCGGATGGTTGGTCTGGAGGAACACCTTCAGCGAGAGCGCGGTGGTCGAGCGCCGGTCGGCGATCGCGGTGAAATCCGGCGGGCCGCTGCTGGCTCCCGCGGTCGCCGCCTCGATCGAGTGACAATCCTTGCACCAGGCGTCGGCCAGCCGATATCCCGTCGCGATGTCGGCGGACGCGCCGTCGGCATTGTGCAGCCGGATCAGGAACAGCGCCGCGAGCGCGATCGCGGCGGCCAGTGCAATGCGTATCCAGACCGTGCGCGACATATTCATTGATCCGTTGACGTTCGTCGCCAGCCCTACGGTTTCACCGGTCGGGTCAGGCCGTCGATGGTGGGTGCGTTGAGGCAATATCCCTCATAATGCTCGGCCGAGGTGCCGGCGGTGAGATCGCGGTCGCATTGGCGCTTGCTGGCGCACATGGCGCAGACCCGCTCCATGTCGCGCAGCACCAGAGGCTCGGTCCGCGCCAGATCGGCCTCATCGATGCCGAGGACCTTGAGCAGCTTGGGCAGTTCGTCCGCGGCGTGCGGGCCGCGCTGGACCAGCGTATCGAGTTCGCCGGGAGATACCCGCAAGTCGCTTGCGATGCGGTCGAATTCGGTCGTGTCCATCCGGCGGACCTCGCTGAGGTCGCGCCGATGCCTGAGCCAGTCGCCAAAGGTATTGATCAGCGCTTCGACACGGGGAAACGGGTGCTCTTGGACTGTCATGGATGCCTCCGCCAGGTAACAGGATTTCATCCATATGAGCGCAACCGGGGCAAAGGTCGTTGCGGTAGATCAAGCTGGACTCGGCCTTGCCCTCCCCTGGAGGGGGAGGGTCGATCGCGTAGCGATCGGGGTGGGGTGACAGTCTCTCGTTTCGGGCGGTGTTCGAGTTGAGGGACCGCCACTCCACCCCGTCTCGCATCTTGCGATGCGAGCCGACCTCCCCCTCCAGGGGAGGGTGAAGTGCTCAAGCCCCAAGCTTCTCCGTCGCCCATGCGTAGAGGCTGCCCGGCACCGGCGGCTGGCTGCCGCGGCCTTTCGGCGAGATGTGCAGCCCGGTGATATCAGGATCGCTGATCAGGGCTGCAAAATCGGAGGGATCGAAGAACAGCTGCGGTTCGGCATGGATCGCGTAGAACGATTTCTTCGGCAAGGCGTAACCGAGTTCGCCGTTTCGCGCGGCCAGCGCGGTCAGCGCCGCCGGACCGAAGATCGCGACGCGGATGTCGGCAAGCCGGTTCGATTTGCCGCGCAGCTTGCGCAGGCTGAAGATCAGGCGATGCCGCAGCGCCAGCCAATCCGGCGTCAGTTCGTCCTGCTGCATCAGTTCCTCGAACGCCGCCACGATGGCGTCGTCAGGCGGCAGATAGAGCACCGAATTGCCGAGCTGGCGCTGGCGTTCCCAGGCGAAAAAGGGTTTGGCGGGATCGATCTCGACGGGTTTGAGCAGCAGCACGTCGGCGTCGAGCCACAGTCCGGCACGCTCGGCCATCAGCCGCATCCGGAAAAAATCCGAGAACTGCAGCGTGGTCCAGTCGCGCCAGGAGCCGTCGGGCTGCGGCGGGCGAAGCCTTTCGGAAAAGGCGTGCGGCAGGATCGCTTCGGCCTCGGCATTGCCGACGCCGTCGGGCAGGCCCGCCAGAGGATCGAAACTGTAGACGGTGACGTGATGGCCGGCCGCGACCTGCGACCGGAGGCAGGTCTGGCGCAGTCGATCGAGCGGACCATGCCAGAAGGTGACGATGTCGGGCCGCATTCACGTCACCTTCCGGAGCGCTTTCGCGCAAGAGCCCGCGAGCAGGTGTGCCCGCGCGAGCAGGTCTGCCCGCGGGGAAGATCAGGCCCAGGCGCGCGCGGTTTTGGCCTTTTCCTCGTAGGCGTCGATCGAGGCCTTCTTTTCCATGGTGAGGCCGATGTCGTCGAGGCCGTTCATCAGGCAGTGCTTGCGGAACGGGTCGATCTCGAACTTCA
>JAUXWH010000195.1 GCA_030681365.1 Bradyrhizobium sp. | reverse complement strand
GCGATGGCGATCTGGGGCATGGGCGTGATGATGGGCCCGATCATGGGACCGTCGCTGGGCGCCTGGCTGACCGAGACCTATTCCTGGCACTGGGTGTTCCTGGTCAATTTGCCGTTCGGCATCTTCACCGTGATCGGCCTGATCGTGTTCATGGACGAGACCAAAAAGGCGCGCGAGCTGCGCTTCGACTGGTTCGGCTTCACCGCACTGGCGGTCGGCATCGGGTCCCTGCAGATCGCGCTCGACCGCGGCGAACAGCTCGGCTGGCTCGGTTCCGGCGAGATCATCGCCGAGTTCATCATCTCGGCCGTCGGATTCTATTATTTCTTCGCGCATTCGCTGACGACGGCAAAGCCGTTCATCCAGTTCGCGCTGTTCCGGGACAAGAACTTCGTCGGCGGCTGCGTGTTCATGTCGGTGATGGGCGTGGTGCTGTTCTCGACCATGGCGCTGGCATCGCCGTTCCTGCAGAACGTGCTCGGCTATCCCATCATCACCGCCGGCCTGCTGCTGGCCAGCCGCGGCGTCGGCACCTTCGTCGCCATGATGATGGTCGGGCGGCTGATGCGCTATATCGAGGCGCGCACGCTGATCATCGCCGGCCTCGGCATGACCTGCCTGTCGCTGTTCTGGATGACGGCCTGGACCGACCAGACCGGCGTCAACGAGATCCTGGTGATCAGCGTCTTCCAGGGTTTTGGCTTCGGCCTCGTGTTCGTGCCGCTCTCCACCGTCGCCTTCCTGACGCTGCCAAACCATCTGCGCACCGACGGCACCTCGATGCTGACGCTGTTGCGAAACGTCGGCAGCTCGATCGGCATTTCCCTCGTCATCTCGCAGCTGACCGAGGGCTCGCGGTGGAGCTATGCCGTGCTGTCGCAGCACGCCAGTCCGTTCAACCATGCCTTGCAGATGCCTGACGTTCGGTCCGTGATCGATCTCGGCACCGACAAGGGCCGCGCCATGCTGGACGCCGTGCTCAAGCTGCAGGCGCAGATCATCGCCTTCTCGCACGATTACCAGATGGTGATGATCTTCACGCTGTGCGCGATCCCGCTGACCATCATGATCGGATCGAGCAAGGCCACGCTGCGCAAGCAGTCGGTGGCGCCGGAACATGCTGTCATCGAGTAAGGGGCACCATTCTCCCCTCCCTCCACGCGCTCTTGCGCGTGGCGGGGAGGGGTCGGGGGTGGGGGGTCTATCAGCGGGCGCAGCCAGCAGGAGTATGCCGAGCGCATCCGCTGCGAGTAGTCACCGCGTACTACTGGCAGCGAATTAGCGGAAGTACCCCCCGACCCCTCCCCACCGCTTCGCGGGGGAAGGGGAGAAGAAAGCAAACGCTGGCAGGTGGGCGTTATGCCGCCGGCTCCGCCGCGCTCTCGAACAGATGCGCGATAGCGTTGGCATAGTATTTCAGCAGGATCAGTTCGGCCGGGTTGGCGTGATAGCTGCCGTCATCCTCCAGCACCAGATGCCGCAGCGTCAGCATGCGCAGGCCCACCGCAATGGCGTAGTCACGATCGGCGCGCGGGATGTGGACGTAAGCGCCCCGCGCCTCCAGCTCGCCGATCAGGCCCGACACGCGCTGCTTGATGTCGAGCAAGGAGAGCGGCGTGTCGCCGGCTTCCAGTATCGCGGTCGCCACCAGCGAGACCGGCAGCGCCGGGACCACCCGGCCGACGGCCTGCATCAGCCGGTTGCCGAGCTTTTCGATCTCGGCATGGCGCGGCTCGGGGGCCAGCAGGCGAAAATCGATCCCGGCCTCCGCGACATGCCGGCGCAGCGACACCGGCTCGCCGAAGCTGACGCAGGTATAGCCGAAGCGATGCCACTCACCGCGCATCGCCATCCCGATGTGGCGGAATATGTGGCTCGCGAAGACCCTGGCGTTGAAGCCGAACACCGGCTTCTTTCCCGGCTCGGTATTGGCGGCGGAAGTCAGCATGCGGTCCTCCAGCACGCGGTCGTAATTGACCGCCACGGGTACGAACACCACGTCGCGCGGACCGAGCGGATCGAAGCCGGAGACCATGTAGCTCAACAGCCCGAATTTCGGCGGGCGCAGCCGGCCGTCGCGGCTGAGCCCGCCTTCGGGGAAGATCGCTTGGGTCACGCCCGCCGCCGTCGCCATGTGGACATAGCGCGCCAGCACCTTGCGATAGAGCCCCTCGCGGGAATCCCTGGAGATGAAATAGGCCCCCATCGACCGGATCAGGCCGCGCAGCCCCCAGACCTGCGCCCACTCGCCGACGGCATAGCTCAGCGCCGACGAAGTCGCCGCGACATAGGTCACCAGCACGTAATCCATGTTGGAGCGGTGGTTGATGACGAAGATCACCGAAGACGCCGGATCGACCCTGGCCAGCGCGTCGTCGTTGCGGTAGCCGATGCGGACGCGATAGAGCATCTGGGAAATGCTCCGCGCGATCCGCGTTCCCACCCGGAAATAGGCGTAGGCGCTGAACGAGGGCACGATTTCCCGGGCGTAGCGCTTCACCTTTTCCATCGCGACTTCGCGCGGCACGCCGGCTTCCCTGGCGTATTCGTCGGCCGCGTGCAGCACCTCCGGATCGAACACCAGGCGATCGATCAGCACCTGGCGTTTGGTCAATTTGAACGGCTGGATGTGAAGCCGCAGACGGGTATTGAGTTCGTCGATGGCGCGGTTGGCGCGGCGGCGCAGCGCCCAGCGCACGCCCGGCATCAGGATGCGGTCGATCACCGCCAGGCCGGCCAGCCCGGTGACGAAGACGACGGCCCATAGCGGCAAGGTAACTTGCGAGCCCATACCACCCCCATCTCGCCGCGCGCCGCGGATCGGCGTCCGGCCGAGGCACGCCGCTTTTGACCGAGGATACCATCGAAGGCGCCGCCCGGCCGCAAGAAGCTTTGTGGGCTCGCACCCTTAAATTGGCGCGGCCGGGATGGCGGCCGAAGCCGTCTGCACCGGGCCGCCCGGCACGAAGGCATCGAAAGCGGCCCAGAACCGGGCGCGATGGAAATCCTGTTCCTGCAGGATCTCGTGCCGGGCGCCCTCGATCGTCAGATGCGACCCCGTCGGCAGGCGCGCAGCGAATGCCTCGACCGCCGCCGCCGATACGACGGTATCGGCACCCGCGGCCACCATCAGAACCGGCTGCCCGATATGCGACGGATAATCCGCCGACCGAAATCCGATCATCGTATCGAATGCCGCATCCAGCCAGGCCACGGTTGGCGAACCAATGCCGAGTGTTGGATCCTGCGCGAGAAGCGCGGCATTGCGCGCATAGCGCTCGGGATCGGTGGTGAGCGGATTGCCTGGAAAGCCCGATGCCCTCACCCGATCGACATTGCTTCCGGGAACGTAGCTCTCTCCGAAGCCCGCAAGGCGCAGGGTCCGCATCAGGATGCGCAAGGGCCACGAGGAACGCGGTTGAGGCAGGTCGATCAGCGGCGCGGCCAGAACCATGCGCTCAAACCAGCGCTGGCCGGAATGCGCGACACGCAGCATGACGGCGCCGCCCATCGAGTGCGCCAGCGCATAATGGGGCGGCGGACAATCCGGCAACACCACGCGCCGTATGAAGGTCTCGACGTCGATCTCGAAATCCCGGAAATTCGCGACATGTCCCTTGCGCGGATCGGGCAGCTGCCGCGACGAGTGCCCCTGCCCGCGCCAGTCCATGACCGCGACCGCGAAGCCACGTTGCAGCAGTTCGCGCACCGTCTCGAAATATTTTTCGATGAACTCGCTGCGCCCGGTGAAGACGCAGACCGTTCCCTTGATGCCTCCCTTGGCATTGGCCGGCGCATCCCAGCGCGCGAAGCGCAGCGCCACGCCGTCCGGCGTCTCGATCATGCCCGTTACGGCACCGTCGGGA
>JAUXWH010000160.1 GCA_030681365.1 Bradyrhizobium sp. | reverse complement strand
CTGGCCAGGAGCATCACGGCGCGGCCCTCAAGCCGCGCGAAGCCGGCGATGATGGAGCGGCCGAAATTCGCGCCCATCTCGAAGAACGACCCCTTGTCGACCACCGCGTTGATGATGGGCCGCATCTTGTAGACCTGGCGGCGATTGCGCGGCACCGCCTTCATCAGCGATTCCTCCGCGCGCTCCGGATCGTCGTCGCACGCTGTTGTCGGCGGCAGATCGAACACCGACGACGGCAGATAGGAGAGAAAACGCCTGGCGCAGGCAAAGGCCTCTTCCTCGGTATCGACGGCATGATCGACGCCGCCGGCGCGGGTCTGGATGTCGGCGCCGCCCAGCTCCCACTTTGTCAGGTCCTGGCCGAGCCGCTTTACCACGGGCGGGCCCGCAACGAACATCGCCGAGGTTTTCGTCATCACGGAATAATGGCTGGCGGCGAGCCGCGCGGCGCCGAGCCCCGCTACCGAGCCAAGCCCGAGGCCGACCACCGGCACGCGGGCCATGTTCGCAAGCGTATACCAGTACCAGCGGGTGCCGCCGACGCCGCCGGGCAGATTGGCCGCACCCTTGGTCTCGATGGTCTTTACCGAGCCGCCGCCCCCGGAGCCTTCGATGACGCGGATGATCGGCAGCCGGAAGTCGTGCGCCATCTCCTCGGCCATCAGCGGCTTCGCTGAGATCGACGCATCGGCGGAACCGCCGCGCACCGTAAAATCGTCGCCGACCACGACCACGGGCCGGCCCTCGACCTTGCCGCGGCCGAACACGCAGTTCGCCGGCGTCAAATTGATGAGCTCGCCGCTCTCGCTGTATTCGGCCACCCCGGAAATCGCGCCGATCTCGTGGAAGCTGTTGTGGTCGATCAGTCCGTCGATACGCTCGCGAACGGTGAGCCGGCCCTGGTCGCGCTGGCGCTTGACCTTGTCAACGCCTCCCATCTCGCGCGCGAACGCTTCGCGCCGGGCGAGGTCGTCGAGTTCCGGCTTCCAGGTCATTAGTATCCTCCGACTTCATGATTTTGTTGTTGTTATGGGTCGTCACCGGAATCGGCTTTCGGTCCAGCTGATTGCTGAAGACATCGCCGTCGGCACCTTCGAGCATGCCGCTGACCGCGAAGCCCAAATCGACCATTCGCGGCGCCACTTCCTTGTGCAGCCGCTTCTCGTCATACATCGCCGCCAGCAGGCCGATCGTCACAACGACGAAAGTTTGATATTGCGGCGACCACATCGGCACCGCGAGACCGTTGATATGCGGGCTCCAGAGGCCGCAGGCGACCACATAGCCGTGCTCGGCAAGGAAACGCCGGTTGGCTTCGAGACGCGGCTGCAACACCTTCGCGCCAGCCGGAATCTCGCGCTCCATTTCGGCCAGCAGTGCGTCGCCGACATCGGCATCGAGCGCCGCCGTATAGGCATGGCCCGCCGCCGTGCTCGCCATAGCGATGCGGCTGCCGGTGCTTTCGTGCAGGCCGAGCGCATTGGCCGCGCGCGCAAACTCGAGATAGACGAGGTGAAAGCGGTCGGGAATCACGAAGCCGACGGTACCCGGCAGTTGTTCGGCGACATCCTGCAGCCGCAGCCGGATCAGGTTGCGAAGCTGCAGACCCCGCATCATCGAGGTGCTCATCGCCACCGCGCTGGGGCCGATTCGGTATTTCTGGTCGCGCGGCAGGTAGACCAGTTGCCCCATGCGGGTCAGCGTGTGGGTCAGCCGCGACACCGTCGATCGCGGCAACCCGCAGCGATTGGATATTTCGAGATTGCCGAGTCGGGCCTCGTGGCCTTCGAAACAGCGCAACACGTCGAACGCGCGCGACACCACCTGGATGACGTCGCCCTCACCCGCGAGATCGCTGGCGAGCATTCCCTGCTTACTGAGCCGTTCCGAGCGTCTTCCCATATGCTTTTTTCCATTCCGTCTGGCGGAATAAAATTCCACTTGCAGAACAAGCTACCCTAGGCAATCTGCGTCCACAACAAAAAGCCGTTCGCGAGGGCATTTGTCCGTCAGACGGTCCCAGGGGAGAACGGAATGTCAGAAATCAGGATTGTGACCGAAGTGGCCGGACGCGTGTGCGCACTTCCCGTCGAAATCGGCGGCAGCGTCGGCGACGGCGACGACGTCGCATTTGTCGAGGCCATGAAGATGGAAATCCCCGTCGCCTCGCCTGCCACGGGCAAACTCAAACTGATACTCGTCAACATTGACGACATTGTCGTCGAGGGCCAGGTGCTCGCCGTCATCGAGACATGAATCGCTGTCGGCAGTGGCATCGATGCGGCATGATGCTGCGGGAAAACCTGACAGCTGCGGCCAATAATTCGCTGGACGTTGCCATCGCCATCGGGCGATGACATGATCCGGCCAACGAAAATATCTTTCGCACAGCGAAATCGATCAATGGAGGGAAATATGGTTCATCGTATACTGGTGCTCGCGCCCGTCGTTTTCACGAGCGTCTCCTTACTGGCCCTGCCGGCCCACGCTCAGGACGTGAAGCTGCCGCCAACCATGTCGTTCACGGCCTATGACACCGGAACCTCGGGCTTCAACATCGCCGTCGGCGTCGGCAAGATGCTGAAGGACAAATACGGCACCGACGTCCGTGTGCTTCCCGCCGGCAACGACGTTGCCCGCCTGGCGCCGCTGCGCGCGGGCCGCACGATGCTGGCCTGGATGGGCACCGGCGTCTATTTCGCGCAGGAAGGCGTGTTCGAATTCGGCGTCAAGGAGTGGGGCCCGCAGGCGCTGCAGATGACGCTCTCCACCATCGACTGCAACGGCCTTTCGGTCGGCGTCGCCAAGGATACCGGCGTCAAGGAGTGGAAGGACTTCCGCGGCAAGCGGCTCGGCCAGGTGGTCGGCTCGCCGGCGCTGAACCAGAACGCGCTGGCCATCATCGCCTTCGCCGGGCTGTCGAAGAACGATGTCAAGATCGTCGAGTTTGCGAGCTACGGCGCGATGTGGAAAGGCATCATCAACAACGACGCCGACGGCGGATTCGCCTCGACCGTGACCGGCCCCGCCAAGGAGCTCGAGACTTCGCCGCGCGGCCTCGTCTGGCCGGAACTCCCGGTGGCGGACAAGGAAGGGTGGGCGCGCGTGAAAAAGATCGGCGCGTTCTTCACACCCCATGTGACCACATGCGGTGCCGCCGTAACAAACCCCTTGAATCTGGCGACGTACCCCTACCCGATCGCGACCACCTACGCGAAGCAGCCTGCGGATCAGGTCTACGCGCTGACCAAGGCGATGATAACAGGCTATGACGCCTACAAGGATTCCGCGCCGGGCGCGTCGGGCCTCGACGTCAAGCGCCAGACCAAGCAGTGGGTCATCCCCTTCCATCCGGGCGCCGTGAAGGCGTTGAAGGAAGCCGGAAACTGGACCGACGCGGACGAGAAATACAACAATGACATGATCAAGCGCCAGGACGTTCTGGCTGCCGCCTGGGCCGATTACGGCAAGGCCAGCCCGCCTTCCGACGACAAGGAGTTCCTTGCCGGCTGGATGAAGGCCCGCGCCGCGGCGCTGAAAAAGGCCAACCTGCCCGACGGATTCGAGGGATAATCCCGTCGCGTCCTGCTTCGCTTCGCTTCAATGCCGGCATAGAGCCGCCACTTCTTCTTGACGGGATAACTTATGTCGTCTGCATCATCGACCGCCGGCCCGGAAGCGCCGGCGGCAAAACGTATCGAGTTCGACGATCCTCACGGCAACCTTGCCAATTTGCAGGAGGCCGAGGTCTCGCGGGTGCGGAAGCTGAGCGGCGGATGGCGCTGGGCCCTGATTGTCGCGACCGGCGCGACGATTCTGCTGTGCATCAATCAACAGTTCACGTTGCGCTTTTTCGTCGGCTTTACCCAGCTCAATACCGAGTATTTCTATCTGCTGATCGCATTGATGCTGCCATTCACTTTTCTGATCTTCCCGGGGTCCGGGAACGCCTCGCTCGACCGGATTCCCTGGTACGATGTCGTCCTGTTCGTCCTGACTGGCGGCTCCGCTATCTGGCTGATGATGAACGTACGTCAGGCCGCGCAACTCGGCTGGGAGTACTCCGGCGCGCCTTTTTCGGTGATCGCCGTCGGTCTGGTGATGTGGGGAGTGCTGATGGAGGCGCTGCGCCGCACCGGCGGCTGGAGCCTGGTCCTGAGCGTTTTCCCGTTCACCGTCTATCCGTTGTTCGCCGAAGCGAGCTGGCTCGGTCCGTTCCGCGGTAGCCAGGCCGACCTTGAGCAGGCGACATCCTACCACGTGCTGTCGGGCGAGAGCCTGCTCGGCATTCCGATCCAGGCCTTCGCCGACACCGTGATCGGTTTTCTGGTGTTCGGCACCGCGCTGATGATGACCGGCGCCGGCAAGTTCTTCATCAATCTTTCGTTCGCCATGTGCGGCACGTTCCGCGGCGGCGCCGCCAAGGTCTGCATCTTCGCCAGCGGCCTGCTCGGCATGATGTCCGGCTCGATCATTTCCAACGTGCTGACCGCCGGCACCATGACCATTCCGGTCATGAAGAAGAGCGGGTTCCGCGCTTCCTATGCCGCCGCAATCGAGGCCTGCGCCTCTACCGGCGCCGTGCTGGCGCCGCCGGTGATGGGCGCGACCGCCTTCGTGATCGCGCAATTCCTCAACGTCGGCTACGCCGAGGTGGCGCTGGCCGCGATCATTCCCGCGGTGCTGTTCTATATCGGCCTGTTCATGCAGGTGGATTCCTACGCCGCCCGGCACGGTCTCGAGGGCATCCCGCGCTCCGAACTGCCGAAGCTGATGGAGACGATCAAGGACGGCTGGTACTATATCTTCGTCATCGCCCTGCTGGTCGTCATGCTGCTGCACTTCAAGCGCGAGAGCCATGCGCCGTTCTATGCCACCGCGCTGCTCCTGGTGCTGAACCAGCTGTTCTCCAAGGATACCCGCTGGACACTTTCCTCGATCACCAAGTTCCTCGAGGTCAACGGCCGCACCTTCGTCGAACTCATCGGCATTCTCGCCGGCTGCGGCCTGCTGATCGGCGCATTCTCGATGACCGGCGTGGTCTCCAGCCTCGCCAACGACCTGTTGCACATCGCCGGCGACAACGCCTTCATGCTGCTCGGAATGTGCGCGATCACCAGCCTGATCCTCGGTCTCGGGCTGACGACGACGGCCTGCTACATCTTCCTAGCCATCCTGGTGGCGCCGGCGCTGGAAAAACTCGGCCTCAACAGGATGGCCGTCCACATGTTCATCTTCTACTGGGGCATGCTGTCGTCGATCACGCCGCCGGTCGCAATCGCTTCATTCGCCGCGGCGGGCATAGCGGGCTCACCGGCGATGAAGACCGGCTGGGAATCGATGTGGGTCGGCAGCATCATCTACTTCATCCCCTTCTTCTTCGTGCTTAATCCGGTGCTGGTGCTGCAGGGCGACAGCCCCTATTTCGAGGCGCTCGGCCTGATGGGGCTGGCCGCGTTCGGCATCCTGTTCATCTGCGGCGGCATCCAGGGCTATCAGGTTTTCGTCGGCGACCTCCGTCGCACCGGGGCGCTGGAATGGCCGCTGCGGGTGTTGCTGGTGATTGGCGGCTTCGTGATTGCAACCCCCGGGGGCGGCATCAACCCGCTCTCGCAAATTCAGATCACAAGCCTCGGGCTGGCGATCCTGATACCGGCAGTTGCGATTGCGCTGCTGTTGCTGCGCCGGCAGCCTCTGGTGCCTGGCCGGTTGCGCGTTCGCTGATAGCACGGCAAGACTGGAGGCGATGAAACAGCTGCCTCCAGTCTTTGCCGCCGCGCCCTCCTCCTGGGCTTCCTCGAAACCGCCGCTGCTGCGGTTCCTCGACCGCTGCCATGCGGATTTTTCGCAGGAGACCGGCGGCACCGTCGCCGACTACATCCCGGAACTCGGCAAGGCCGATCCTGCCCATTTCGGCATCAGCCTCGCCACCCTCGACGGCCACGTCTACGAGGCCGGCGACACCCGGATTCCCTTCACGATCCAATCGATGTCCAAGCCCTTCGTGTTCGCGCTGGCGCTGGACACGCTGGGTGCAGCGCGGGTCGAAAGCGCCATCGGGGTCGAACCATCCGGCGACCCCTTCAATTCGATCCGGCTCAATGCCGACAACCATCCGTTCAATGCGATGGTCAACGCTGGCGCGATCACCTGCACCAGTCTGATCCGCGAGGCCAGGGGCGATGGCGCCTTCGACTATATCCGCCAGGCGCTCGGCCGGTTCGCCGGGCGCGACCTCGCCGTCGACGAAGCCGTGTTTGCCTCCGAAAGCGTCAGCGGCGACCGCAACCGCGCCATTGCCTATCTGCTGCGCACGTCTCACGTCATCAACCAGGACGTCGACGCGGTGCTGGAGATCTACTTCCGGCAATGCGCCGTGCTGGTCACCGCCCGCGACATTGCCGTGATGGCCGCGACGCTGGCCAACCGCGGCGTCAATCCCGTCACCGGCGAGCAGGTCATGACGCCTTACGCGATTTCGCGGACGCTGTCGGTGATGACCAGTTCCGGCATGTATGATTACGCCGGCGAATGGATCTACCGCGTCGGCATTCCCGCCAAGAGCGGCGTCGGCGGCGGCATCCTGGCGGCATTGCCGGCGCGGCTCGGGCTCGGCAGCTATTCGCCGAGACTCGACAGCCACGGCAACAGCGTGCGCGGCATCAAGGTGTGCGAGGCGCTGTCGCAGCATTACGATCTGCACATGCTGAACCGCAGCGACGATGCCCGCACCAGCATCATCGCCGAGTACGACATCGGCAAGAACCCCTCACGGCGCGACCGCCGCCGGCATGAACGCACTATTCTCGCCGCGCATCACCAGGATGTCCGCGTCCTCGAACTGGTGGGCACGCTTTCGTTTTCCAACGTCGATTACGTGTCGCGTCAGCTCGCCGCCAGGCCGCGCCCGCAACTCGTCATCTTCGACCTGCGCCGGGTGACCTCGATGACGCGCGCCGGCGCTCGCCTGGTGGCCGAGGAATTCCGCGAACTGGCCGTCCACGGCGTCACCGTCATTCTCTCGGGCATCAAGCGGGATTCGCGGGAATGGAAAATCATCGGCGAGTGGACCGGCGAACTCTCGAATGTGCGCGACTTCTACCTGCTCGATGCCGCCATCGAATGGGCCGAGGACCAGGTGGTCTATCGCTACGGCGGCGCGATCGACTTTCACGAGACCACCGAATTGTCCGAGCAGGCGCTGCTGGCGGGCCTGACGCCGGAGGAACTGACGGATCTGGCGTCGATCGCCTCGATCCGGACGTACCGGCCGGGACAGAAGATCCTCAACTCGGGCGAGCCCGCGACGTCGTTGTTCTTTCTGCGCAGCGGCGCCGTGCACGTCACGCTGCCCGACGGAATCAGGCTGGCGACACTCACCGCCGGCATGGCCTTCGGCGAAATGGCGCTGCTGGAAACCCACCGTTCCGCCGACGTGCTGGCCGACGCCTCTGCCACGGCCTACGAAATCGCCTTGCGGGATTTCGAGCGCTTCCGCAAACAGCACCCGCGGGCCAGCGAACGCATCATGCACAACCTCGCCGAACTGCTGTCCGACCGCCTGATCGTCGCCAATACCAGGGTGGATCTGATGACGGCGCATTAGGAGCGTGCAGGCAACACCGCCGTCGCATCAATCGCCGCCGTAATCTCAGCGACAACGGCGTAGCCGTTGCGCGGGGATGACGGCAGCGATTGTTGCCGCTAAGCAACCACTTCCGACACCGGCTGCATGTCGATCGCAAACGTTTCCAGGAACTTCGACGTCATGACGTAGAATCCGACTGAGAGCTGCAATTCGACCAGCGCGGCCGGCGTCAGTTTTGCGGCGATGGCGTTGAAGGTCGCGTCGGTCGGCTTGTGCAGCCTGACGATCTCGTCGGTGAAGGCCAGCGCGGCGCGTTGCACGTCGTTGAAGCAGGTGGCGGCCTGCCAGTTTTCCAGCGCCTCGTTCTGTTCGTCGGTCACGCCCACATTCTTGCCGATGCGCTTGTGCGCGACGATTTCATAGGGCGCCTCGCACAGGATGCCGGTACGCGTGATCGCGAGTTCCCGCACCACCGGATCGAGTTCGCCCTTGTGGCGGATCGCGCCGCCGAGCCGGCAATATTGTTCGAAATAGCTCGGCGAATGCGCCATCATCCGGAAAATATTGGCGTTGCGGTTCTTGCCGAGAATTTCCTTGGTGCGCTCGTTCGATTTCGTCGTATCGCAATAGTCGATGCGGGCCATGGTTCACCTTGGGGTTTTATTTTTTCAGGCTGCCCCTGTCGCAGGCAGGTTCGGTCGAACACTATCCGCCGCGTGAGGCGGTAGCAACAGCCTGTACCGGCTTGCGAATCCCGGGCGTGGCGATTTGGATGCGGCTCGGCTGCTGATTTCTTCGGCCGATCCGCTTGCAAATCTCGTCACGTCTGAGTCAAAAAGCCGCCGCATTGCTGATCGACGTTGGTAACGTCGATATTCGCTGAGTGGGGACTCATCCAAGCGAATACTCGTCGTGGGGTGTTCCGAGTAAAAATATCTGAGCCGTCGAGCCTTCGCGGGCAACGACGACTTACGCCCAGAATCCTGGGTGCCCAAGTCTAGGGAGAATGGCATGAAGGAAGCCACCAAAAGGGCGGCCTCGGAAGCGCTTGCGCAAACGCTGGCGGTGACGGCAATGCTCGTCATCGCCAGCCTTGTGTTTTATGTGAGGTGAGAACTATCTGCGACGAATACAAATGCTGCCGCAGCAAATGCAGCCGTCATCCTGAGGTGCGATCCCTTGCGAGCCTCGAAGGGCCGCATGCGACACCGTTCAGCACCCTTCGAGGCTCGCCCAGAGGGCTCGCACCTCCTGCGATAACGGCAAAGCCGTTACGCGGGGGTGACGGTGAGAGGTCACTTCACCTTCTCGAAATACGGCACCAGTCGCCCCGCGAACGGCACGAACCGCGCGGTCACCTCGTCGCCGATGGAGAGGTCATTGTCGCCATGCGCCATCATGCGAAAGCCTTCGACGGTATCGACCAGCACGATGTTGTAGGGAATATGCGCCCGGGTTTCGGGTGTGGCGGCGCGGCGCACCAGCGAGGTGGCGTAGACCGTGCCCGCGCCGCTGGCGTACTTCTCCACCGGATCTTGCGCGCCGCAGGCGACGCAGAAGCTGCGGCGGAAGTATTGCAGGCCGCCGCAGGCGGCGCAGGATTGATAGACGATCGCTTCGGCGCCGGCGGTCCAGTCATCGATACGCGCGTTCATCGCACCTGCTCCAGGAACATGCTGACATGCGACGACAGCACGCCGCCATCGCCATGCAGCAGCGCGACCGAGGCATCACGCACCTGACGTTGCCCCGCCCGCCCCGTCATCTGCAGCTGGGTCTCGACCAGATGCGCCATCGCGCCACCGACGCCGCAATGGCCGTAGCTGAGCAGTCCGCCATGGGTGTTGAGCGGCATCGCGCCGTCGCGGCTGAAATGACCCGCCCGCACCTTCGCCGCCGCCTCGCCGCGGCCGGCGAGCCCGAGGTCTTCCAGCAGCATTGCCAATGTGATGGTAAAACTGTCGTAGACCGCGGCATAGCGTACGTCAGAGATCGCGACGCCGGCAGCCTCTTTCGCCTTGGCAATGGCAATCTCGGCGCCGAGTTCGCTCAAGGCGGGAGCCGCCGTGATGTGCTGATGGGTATGCGCCTGGGCGCAGCCGCGCACGCGCACGCCGGCCTCCCCGGTGCGCTCGCGGCTGATCACGAACGCCGCGCCGCCATCCGATACCGGACAGCAATCCAGCAGTTTCAGCGGCATCGCCACGGGCTTGGAGGCCATCACGTCGGCAACGGTGATGGGGTCGTGGAACTGAGCGCCGGGATGGGTGAGCGCGTGGGCGCGCATCAGCACCGCGAATTCGGCGAGGTCTTCCTGCGTCACGCCGTATTCGTGCATGTAGCGCGAGGCGACCAGGCCGTAATAGGCCGGGATGGTCGGTCCCAGCGGCACCTCGTAGTCGGGATGCCCGACCTGCGCCAGCGCCAGGATCGAGGCGTCGCGGCTCTGCCCGGTCAACCGGTTCTCGCCGCCGACCACCAGCACATGCTTTACGATCCCGGCCTCGACCAGATGGTGCGCCAGCATGGTCATCGCGAGGCCGGTGGCGCCGCCGACCTGCACCGCGTGGGCGTAGGACGGCCTGATCCCGAAGTGCTCGGCGAATACGGTCGCCAGCATGATGTGCGGCGACACCGTGGAGTAGCCGCACAGCACGCCGTCGATCTCGCTGCGCTTCAGGCCAGCGTCCGATATGGCCAGCTGCGCGGCCTGGCTCATCAGGTCGAGCGAGGAAGAGCCCTCGTGTTTGCCGTAGGATGTGAGGCCGACGCCGGTGATGAAGCTCATGATACCCGGATCTCTTTCGTTCGTCATTCCGGGATGGTCCGAAGGACCAGACCCGGAATCTCGAGATTCCGGGTTCACGCTTCGCGTGCCCCGGAATGACGAAAACCTCAATACGACTTCGGCATGCCCAGCACCTTCTCGGCAATGAAGCTGAGAACGAGCTGCGGGCTGATCGGGGCGATGCGCGGGATCAGTGATTCCCGCAGATAACGCTCGACATGATACTCCTTGGCGTAGCCAAAACCGCCATGCGTCATCACCGCCTGCTCGCAGGCCTGGAAGCCGGCTTCGCCGGCGAGATATTTCGCGGCATTGGCCGCCGGGCCGCATGGCAGGCCCTGGTCGTATTGCCAGCCGGCCGACATCACCATCAGCCACGCCGCCTCCAGCTCCATCCAGTTCTTCGCCAGCGGATGCTGGATCGCCTGGTTCTTGCCGATCGGACGGTTGAACACGATGCGGCTTTTCGCATAATCGGTAGCGCGCTTCAGCGCGATCTTGCCGAGCCCGACCGCTTCGGCGGCGATCAGGATGCGCTCCGGATTCATCCCGTGCAGGATGTATTCGAAGCCGCGGCCTTCCTCGCCGATCCTGTCCTCAACCGGAATCTCGAAATTCTCGAAGAACAACTCGTTGGAGTCGACGGCCTTGCGGCCCAGCTTCTCGATCTCATGCACCGCGACGCGCTGCTTGTCGAAGTCGGTATAGAACAGGCTGAGGCCGTGAGTCGGGCTCTTCACCTCCTCCAGCGGCGTGGTGCGCGCCAGCAGCAGGATCTTGTTGGCGACCTGCGCGGTCGAGATCCAGACTTTCTGGCCGTTCACGATGTACTTGTCGCCGGTCCGGACCGCGCGGGTCTTCAGCTGCGTGGTGTTCAGTCCGGTATTCGGCTCGGTGACGGCGAAGCAGGATTTATCGCGGCCATCGACGATTCCCGGCAGCATGCGCCGGCGCTGCTCGTCGGTGCCGAATACCACGACCGGGTTCAGCCCGAACACGTTCATGTGCACCGCGGAGGCTCCGGACATGCCGGCGCCGGATTCCGCGATAGTCCGCATCATGATCGCGGCGTCGGTGATGCCGAGGCCCGAGCCGCCATATTCCTCGGGAATGCAGATGCCGAGCCAGCCGGCGTCGGCCAGCGCCCGGTGGAAGTCGGCGGGGTAGCCGCCTTCCTTGTCCTTCTTCAGCCAGTAGGCGTCGTCGAACCGGATGCAGATCTTGCCGATGGCGTCGCGGATCGATTCCTGGTTGGCGGTGAGTGCGAAATCCATGGTCTCAATTCCTCGTGGCGGGCGCTGTTGTGGTGACGCCGTCGCGGACCAGTGCGGCAATCTCGTCGGCGGAGTAGCCGACCTCGCGCAGAACTTCCTCGCCATGTTCGTTGAGCCGCGGCGCCAGCCGCGCCGGCCCGACGGGCGTGTCCGACCAGGCGGCGGCGACCTTCATGTTGCGGATTTTCCCTTCGGTCGGATGATCGACCACGGGGAAGAAATCGGTCGCGACCAGATGCGGGTCCTGCAACATGCTCTCGAGGTCATGCATCGGCATCACGGGCACGTCGGCCTTGACCAGCAAATCGGTCCATTCGGCGGTGGTGCGAGTCTCGAGAATACGCGCCAGTTCGGCATAGACGGTGTCGATATTGACGGCCCGTCCGGCAAAGGTCGCAAACTTCGGATCGCGGCGCAGGTCGTCGCGTGCGGTCGCCGCAAAGAAATTTTCCCATTGCTTGTCGTTGTAGACGATCACGCAGATGTAGCCGTCGGAGGTCTTGTACGGCCGCCGGTCGCGCGACAAATGCCGCGCATAGCCGCCCTTGTCGAGCGGCGGCTCGTAGGTCAGGCCGCCCATGTGGTCGCCCATGACAAAACCCGCCATGGTCTCGAACATCGGAATGTCGACGCGTTGGCCACGCCCGGTACGATCGCGATGCACCAGGCTGGCGCAGATGGCGCCAACGGCCGTCAAACCCACGATGCGGTCGACCAGCGCATTGGGCACGTAACGCGGCACGCCATCGCTGGTCTGCGCCATCAGCGCGGGAAGCGCGGTCGCGCCCTGGATCAGATCGTCATAAGCGGGCTTTGCCGCATAGGGTCCGTCCTGGCCGAATCCGAACACGCCGGCATAGATCAGTCGCGGATTGACCTTCGAGACCACGTCATAGCCGAGCTGCAGCCGCGCCATCGCCTGCGGCCGCACATTGTAGACCAGCACGTCGGCGCTCGCGATCAGACGCAGCACCGCGTCGCGTCCGGCCGGCTTCTTCAGGTCGAGGCAGATCGAGCGCTTGCTGCGGTTGGTGTTGAGGAACACCGGCCCCATGCCGGCATGGCGGGTCGGCCCGATCTGCCGTGTCACGTCGCCGTCTGACGTTTCGACCTTGATAACGTCGGCACCGTAGTCGCCGAGCATCTGGGTGGCATAGGGTCCCATCAGCACGGACGTCATGTCGATGACCTTGATGCCCTCGAGTGGTCCCATGGCGTTATTTGCTCCCGATGCGCGCGTTCGCGCGCGCTGTTGTTGCGCAACCTAGTAACGGCAGGCAATCGGGAAGATCAAGGGCGTGGCGGGTATGGGCGTATGCGTCGAGGAGAGCGCGCCGCCCTCCCGTCGTCCCTGCCTAGTGCGCAATTTCGCACGGGGCGCAAGCGCGCCTTTGCCCACCCTACGGTTTATTACTTTGCCGGCTCCAGCACGGACACGTAGTTGGCCACCGCAGCCCCGCCCATGTTGAAGATGCCGGCGAGTTTTGCGTTCTTGATCTGCATGCCCTCGGGCGCCTGGCCGACCAGTTGCATCGCGCTCATCACATGCATGGAGACGCCGGTGGCGCCGATCGGGTGGCCCTTGGACTTCAAGCCGCCGGAGGGATTGACCGGCAGCTTGCCGTCCTTCTGGGTCCAGCCTTCCTTGATGGCGCGGGCGCCCTGCCCGCGCGGCGTCAGACCCATCGCTTCATACTCGATCAGTTCGGCGACGGTGAAGCAGTCGTGGGTTTCGACAAAGGAGAGATCGTTGAGCGTCACGCCGGCCGATTGCAGCGCGCGCTGCCAGGCCACGGTGCAGCCCTCGAACTGCAGAATGTCGCGCTTCGACATCGGCAGGAAATCCTGGGCATGGGCGGTGGCGCGGATGTTGACCGCCTTGCCCATGGTCTTTGCGGTTTCCGCATCGGTCAGCACCAGTGCCGCGGCGCCGTCCGATACCAGCGAGCAGTCGGTGCGCTTCAGGGGCCCCGCGACGAACGGGTTCTTCTCGCTCTCGGAGCGGCAGAACTCGAAACCGAAATCCTTGCGCATCTGCGCATAGGGATTGGACACGCCGTTCTTGTGGTTCTTGGCGGCGATCATCGCCAGCGCATCGGACTGGTCGCCATATTTCTGGAAATAGGCCTGCGCGATCTTGCCGAACACGCCCGCGAAACCGCCGGGGGTTTCGCCGTCCTCGGGCAGATACGACGCGCGCAACAGGTTGCGGCCGATTTCAGCCGGCGGCGTCCGCGTCATCTGCTCGACGCCGACCACCAGCACGATTTTTGCCGCACCCGCGGCGATCGCCCGGATCCCCTGATGTACCGCGGCCGATCCGGTAGCGCAGGCGTTCTCCACGCGGGTCGCCGGCTTGAAGCGCAGCGCGGGGTCGGCCTGCAGCACCAATGATGCGGTAAAATCCTGCGGCGAGAAGCCGGCATTGAAATGCCCGAGCACGATTTCATCGACATCCCCGGCGGAAATGCCGGCATCGGCCAGCGCATCGACGGCGACCTTCACCACGAGGCTTTCCACGGTCTCGGTATCGAACTTGCCGAATGGCGTATGCGCCCATCCAACGATGCTGGCTGTCATGGTCGTTCTCCCTGTCTTGCTCGGGGTGTTATGTAGCCTATCTTCACGCCGGTTTCAGCGATTTCATGGTCCGTTCGCACATGGCGGTTATGCCGGCCCAGTTGCCGGACCGGATATCCGCGGCCGGGCACAGCCAGGAACCGCCGACCGCGACCACATTGGGCTCGGCCAGCCACGCCGCGGCATTGGCCTCGCCGATCCCGCCGGTCGGGCAAAATCGCATGTCGGGAAACGGCCCCGCCAAAGCGCGAAGCGCCTTGATACCGCCAGCCTGCTCGGCCGGGAAGAATTTGACCGGACCAAAGCCGTGTGCCAGCGCCTGCATCAGGTCGGACGCCGTCGCGATACCCGGGGCGAATGGCAACGGGCTGGCAGCCGCCGCCCGGAGCAATTCCGGGGTGGCGCCGGGGCTGATGCCAAACTGGGCGCCAATATCCTCCGCGCGCGCCAGATCGTCTGCGTTCAGGATGGTGCCGATCCCGACCACGGCCTCGGGCACATCCGCCATGATGGCCTTCGCGGCCGGAAGTGCGACCAGCGTGCGCAAGGTGACTTCCAGCACACACACCCCGCCCGCGACGAGCGCCCTCGCCAACGGCACGGCGTCCGCAAGCCGCTCGATAGTCAGGACCGGGATGACGCAGCCCGACCTCAGCAGCGCGGTGAGTTTTTCCTGTTTCGGTGTCATTGTGAGGCCTTACGAGTGGATCCCGTCCCAGGCAATATGTCTGGAGGCATTGCCGAACGCGGGATGATGGCACCGGGATAGCACACCACGACGCCGCCAAGGCGATGCCCCGCATGCGCGGCTTCGACCGGTTCCGCGCCTGCGAGCCGCGCGGCAATGTAGGCAGCCGAGAAACTGTCCCCGGCCGCCGTGGTATCGACGACGGGCTGTTTGATCGGCTCCGGCCTGACCTCCCGCGAAGCTCCTTCAAACCGCACAATGCTGCCGGGGCTGAGAAGTTTCAGCACCACTTCGTTACAGGGAATGCGCGCCATCAACTGTTCGTCGCTTTCGTCGGGATAGAGCGGCAGCAAATCCTCGGGCGAAGCCAGCACGATATCGGACACCGCAAACGCTTCACCAAAAACCGCGCGCGCGACGTCGGGATCGGGCCAGCCACGGGCCCGGTAGTTGGTGTCAAAGACGATGCGCGCGCCATGCTTTCGGGCGCTGCCGAGCGCGCCAATCAATTTCGTCCGCCCTTGCGGGCTGTAAATCGACAATGTGATGGCCGACAGATAGATGACGTCATAGGTTGCGAGCGATTGCAGGATATCGTCGGTCTCGGGTAAATCCATCAGGCTGCGCGCGGCGGCGTTCTCGCGCCAGTGAAAGAACCGGCGATCGCCGAACGCGTCGGTCTGGATCATATAGATGCCGGGCAGTTTGCCTTTCAGCCGCGCAACCCGGTTGGTGCCGATCCCCTCCGTGGCCCAACCCACCAGCATCTCGTCGCTCATGGGGTCGTCACCCAGCGCGGTGATGTAGTCGACGGCGACGCCGAGCCGGGCCAGATAGACTGAGGTGTTAAGGGTATCGCCGCCATAGCCGCGCGAAAACAGGCCGGCGTCGGCCTGCTTCAGTTCGATCATGCACTCGCCGATGCAGGCAACTTTAGTCATGAAGGCTCGAAACGGTCACCGGCCTCTAAACGTCATTGCGAGCGGAGCGAAGCAATCCATCTCACGCAGCAAAGAAAGAATGGATTGCTTCGTCGCAAGCGCTCCTCGCAATGACGCGGAGAGGCCTACGCGACGAACTTGCCGCCGAGTTCGTCCTCGATGTGAATCCTGATGATGTCATCGAAAGTTTGTTCGGCGGTGGTGAAGCCGAGCTGGCGAGCCCGCTGGGCGGCGAAATTGCGCGGCCACCCCGCGACGATACCCATGATGAACGGGTCGGGCTCGCGCTTGATCCTGGCCGCCACCTTGTCGCCCGCCACCCGCTTCAGCGCCGCGATCTGCTCGCCGACGGTGGCCGAGAGACCAGGCATGGTGAGGTTACGACGCGGGCCGGCTGTCGCACTGTCCATGGTCGCCGCATGCAGCAGGAAGCCCACGGCGGAACGTGGCGAGGCATGCCAGTGCCGGACATCCTCGGACACCGGCAGCACCGCTTCCTTGCCGGCCAGCGGTTCGCGCAGGATGTTGGAGAAGAATCCCGAGGCCGCCTTGTTGGGAAGGCCGGGGCGGATGCAGATGGTCGGAAGCCGGATGCCGATGCCGTCCATGAAGCCTCGGCGCGAATAGTCGGCCAGCAGCAATTCGCAGATCGCCTTCTGGGTGCCGTAGCTCAGCAGCGGGGTGTGGAAGAACTCATCGCCGATCGCATCGGGGAACGGCGCGCCGAACACCGCGATCGACGAGGTAAAGACGACACGGGGCTTGTATCCCTCACCGGTGAGCCGGATGGCATCGAACAGCATCCGCGTGCCGTCGAGGTTGATGCGATAGCCCTTGTCGAAATCAAGCTCCGCCTCGCCCGAGACGATCGCCGCGAGATGGAAAATCACGTCGGGGCGATGCGCTACCAGCGGCGCGGCCGTCGCGGGGTCGGCGAAGTCGCTGGTGACGACGCTGATCGGAATTGCCGCATCGGCGGGCTTGGTCGGCGCCACGACATCATGCAGCGTCATCCGCGTGATCTCGCGGCCGCCAAGGCGGCCGTCGCGCAACAGCCGCTCGGTCAGCTTGCGGCCGACCATGCCGGCGGCGCCCAGTACCAGAATGTGCAAGACCCAACTCCTGTTGTTTTTTGCTTTATAGCCTTTTCAAGCGAGCTGGGAACCGGCTCCCGGCAGGAAATCGCGTCAGTTGAACGATCGGACGCGATCCTGCCGGCTCACTCCTTGACGGCTCCGGTCATCGCCGACACGTAGTGCTCGACAAAGAATGCATAGAGGATGACCAGCGGCAGCGAGCCCGCCAGCGCGCCCGCCATCAGCGAGCCCCAGCGATAGACGTCGCCGTCGACGAATTCGTTGACGATCGCGACCGGCACCGTCTTGTTCTGCACCGAGGTGAGGAAGGTCAGCGCGTAGATGAACTCGTTCCAGCACAGCGTGAAGCAGAAGATGAATGCCGATATCAATCCGGGAATCGACAGCGGCAGCACGATCTTGGTCAGGATTTGCCAGCGGCTGGCGCCATCGATCAGGGCGCACTCCTCCAGCTCGAACGGGATGGTCTTGAAGTAACCCATCAGCAGCCAGGTCGAGAACGGAATCAGGATGGTCGGATAGGTCAGGATCAGCGCGAACGGCGTGTCGAACAGGCCGTACTGGAACACGACCGTCGCAAGCGGGATGAACAGGATCGAGGGCGGCACAAGATAAGCGAGGAAGATGAACCCGCCGACCCATTGCGCACCGCGATAACGCAATCGCACGATCGCATAGGCCGCCAGCACGGAGGCAATGATCGACAGGATGGTGGCGCAGATCGCCACGTACATCGTGTTCCACAGCCACAGCGGATAATAGCTGTCGAACAGCAGCTTGTGAATGTGCTTGAACGTCGGATTCCAGGTCCAGAACGGATTGTAGGTGTTGAGATCGAGCAGCTGCTCGTCCGGCTTCACCGCGGTGAGCGCCATCCAGTAGAACGGGAACAGCAGGATGACCACGATGATCGACAGCGGCAGATAGAGCGTCACCAGCCGCCGCGGCAGCGACTCCAGGTAGCTCATGCCGACGCTGTGATCGTCGGCCGCCACGGTTCGTGCCGAACCCGACAGCACGGATTTGAGATCGGCGGGCTGCGTGCGGAGATCAGTCATTGTTTTCACCCTGTTGCCACTTGCGCCGCTGCAGTCCGAACCAGGACACCATGATCGCCGCGAGCAGGAACGGAATCATCGCATTTGATATTGCCGCGCCCTCGCCGAGCACACCGCCGATGATCGCGCGCTGATACGACAGCGTGGCCATCAGGTGGGTCGAATTGACCGGTCCGCCGCGGGTCATCGCCCAGATCAACTGGAAGTCGGTGAAGGTGAACAGCACCGAGAACGTCATCACCACGGCGATGATCGGCGTCAGCAGCGGGTAGGTGATGTTGCGGAACATCTGCCAGCGGGTCGCGCCATCGAGGGTGGCGGCCTCGTAGAGCGACGGCGAAACGGTCTGAAGCCCGGCCAGCAGCGTGATCGCGACGAACGGCACGCCGCGCCAGATGTTGGCGAAAATCACGCAGGCCCGCGCCCAATAGACATCGCCGAGGAAATTGATGTTCTCGGTGATCAATCCCATCTCCTTCAGCGACCAGGAGATGATCGAGAATTGGGAATCGAAGATCCACCAGAATGCCAGCGCCGACAGCACGGTGGGGACGATGAAGGGGATCAGCACCAGTGCGCGCAGCATCGCCTTGAAGGGCATGTTCTCGTTCAGCAGCAGCGCGAGATAAAGACCGATACCGAATTTGATGGCGCTGGCGACGAAGGTGTAGAGCAGCGTATTGAACACCGAGAGCCAGAAGATCGAATCGTCCCAGAGCCACTCGTAGTTTTCCAGCCCGATGAAGGCGCCGGGCCGGCCGATGCGGGCGTCGGTGAACGAGATCCAGATTCCGAGCCCCAGCGGATAGGCCAGGAAGAAGATCAGGAAGGCCATCGCGGGAAGCATGAACCACAGGGCGATGAAGTTGCGATTGGACTTGACCTGCTGCCATGCGGTCGCCTCGCGAATCGGCGGCCTGGCGGCCCTTTGTTGCACAGCGATGTCAGCCATTAACGGGATCCCGCATTAAAATCGGCAAGCGCGCCGTCTTCAGTCGCATGAAAGCAAGAACGGCGATACTCGCGCCGTTTGGGCGAACGGGCGGCAATTGCTTGCCGCCCGCCCGGTGTCCTTTAGCGATAGATGCGCTTCAGCTGGCGCTCGGCGATCGCGATCGAACCGGCGGCAGTCTCGCGGCCGGTGCAGTAATTGGCGAACATGTCGACCACCAGGAAGTCGGCGATAGCGGTCGCCGCCTTCTCGCCGGGCGTGCCGATGCCGGAAGCCGGCAACGCGCGCTTGCTGGCCTGGCTGAACACCTGGTTCTTGGGATCGGCGGTCCAGACCGGCGAGTTGTCGTAGGCGTTGAGCGTGTGGGTGAGGTAGCCGCGCGCGCCGCTCAGCCACTTGTCGTAATTTTCCTTCTCCAGCATGAAGGTGACGAACGCCTTCGCCGCGTTCGGGTACTTGGTGAACTTGAACGCCAGGATCGGAACGCAAAGCTGCAGTTCGGTCGGCTTGCCGACCGGACCGACCGGCCACAGCGCGTGATAGGTGTCCTCGGCGAGTTCCTTCTTGGTCGGATCGTCCTTGGCCGCGACGTAGATCGAGATGCCGTTGGCGGTGCAATGCAGATCGCCCGACAGAAAGATCTTGTTGTTGGACGAGTCGTTCCACGACGCCGCGCCGGGCAGGAAGGTGTCGGACAGGGCCTTGCAGTATTCCAGCGCCTTCAGGGTCTCCGGCGAATTGATAATGACCTTGTTGTTCTTGTCGACCGTGTAGGCGCCGTGACCCCACAGGATCCAGTGCAGCCAGGCATTGGCGTCGCCCGAGGCGTGTCCGAGCGGGAAGCCGGCCGGCGTGTTGTTGCTCTTCAGCGCCTTGCACATTTCGAGGAAGCCCGGGAAGTCCTTCGGGAACTCCTTGAAACCGGCCTTCTCCATCGACGATTTGCGGTAGGTCATGTAGCCGCCGATGGTGGCGACGGGAATGCCGAGCCAGTCGTTGCCCTGCTTGCAGGTCACGGCAGCCGCGTCGGTCCATCCGCCATATTTCTTGCCGAGATAATCGGCGACGTCGTTCATCTTCAGCACCTGGGCCGGAAACAATTGCGGCAGCGTGTGCAGGCCCCAGGCCAGATCGAGGCCCTGCCCGGTGTTGGCGGCGACCGAAGCCTTCGGCTGCACGTCCTCGAAGGACTCACTGAAGACGTTCATTTCGGTGCCGGTGGCGGTCTTGAAAGCTGCGACCATGGCGTTGAAGGCGTCGTCCTCGGCCGGCACGAAGCGCTTCCAGCGCATCACGGTGAGCTTGGCGCCCTTCTCCGCCTTCCAGGGCGCTGCCTGCGCCCAGGCCTTGGCAAAATCGAGCAGAGCCGGCCCGGTCAGTGCGCCGGTTGCGGCGAGCGCGGTGCCGCCCTGAAGCAGGCTACGGCGGGTAAAGTCATGCATGGTCGATCCTCCCTTTTGGATTTTGATTATGTTTTTTAGTTCAGTCGCTTCCCGGTGGTCTCGTCGAACAGATGCACGAGCGCCGGATCCGGTTTCAGCCGGATCTTCTCGCCCGGATTGAATTGATGACGCTCGCGGAACACGGCGACGACCTGCTCGCCGCCGAGCTTGGCGAAGACCTGGGTTTCCGAGCCGGTCGGCTCGACCACCACGATCTCGGCCTCCGCGCCATCGTCGGCGATGGTGAAGTGCTCGGGCCGGATGCCGTACACCGCGGGCCGGCCCTCCGAATTGGCGGGCGCCGATCCCAGCGGCAGCCTGACGCCGTTCGGTCCCTCGAACTCCGCGGTACCGTTCGACTTCACCCTTCCGCTGAGAAAATTCATCGAAGGCGAGCCGATGAAGCCCGCCACGAACTGGTTGTCCGGTCTGTCGTAGAGTTCGAGCGGCGTACCCATCTGCTCGACGATGCCGTCATGCATGACCACGATCTTGTCCGCCATGGTCATGGCTTCGATCTGGTCGTGGGTGACGTAGACGGTCGTGGTCTTCAGCCGCTGATGCAGTTCCTTGATCTCGGTGCGCATCGCCACGCGCAGCTTGGCGTCGAGGTTGGACAAGGGCTCGTCGAACAGGAACACCTGCGGATCGCGCACGATGGCGCGTCCCATCGCCACGCGCTGGCGCTGGCCGCCGGACAATTGCCTGGGATAACGGTCGAGCAGCGGCGTCAGCGCCAGGATTTCCGCGGCGCGCTTGACGCCGGTGGAGATCTCGTCGGCGCTGGCGCCGCGCAGCTTCAGCGAAAATCCCATATTGTCGGCGACCGTCATATGCGGATAGAGCGCATAATTCTGGAACACCATTGCGATGTCGCGCTCTTTCGGTTGCACATTGTTGACGACCTTGTCACCGATCGAGATCGTGCCGGAGGTGATGTTTTCGAGCCCGGCGAGCATCCGCAGCAAGGTCGACTTGCCGCAGCCGGAGGGGCCGACCAGCACCACGAAGGCGCCGTCCTCGATCGGAATCGATACGCCGTGCAGCACTTCAAAGCCGCCAAACGACTTGCGCACGTCGCGAATCTGCACCGACGACATATTCTTCCCTCCGAATTTCGCGGCACCGTACGGCGAAGCCGTCGCTGCTCTGTTTTCCAACTTCGTTTTTCCGAAGTTGAACTTGATTGGCATTGTCCCCAATTCGACGATCATTAGCAATCCGGTGGTAGCGCTGTCAATGTTTGTTCAACTGCCGGAATTGTTGTGATATGACCGCGTCATGGAACGGAAACGAGCGAAGTCTGGCGAAATCCGGCTCACGGAAGTCGCCAAATTGGCGGGGGTGAGCCCCATCACCGCATCGCGCTTTTTTCGGAATCCGGAAGCACTCTCGCCGAGCAAACGCGAAAGGGTGGCGAGTGCGGCGAAGGAACTGGGCTATGTGCCGAACCTGGCGGCGCGCGCGCTGGCCTCGCAACGCACCGAGGTGATCGGCGTTCTCATTCCCTCCCTGACCAACAACGTTTTCTCCGATGTGCTGCGCGGCATCTACGATGCCTCCGAGGGCAGCCGCTACAGTATCCAGCTCGCTAACACGCGTTACTCGATCCTGCAGGAGGAGCAGTTGCTGCGCCTGTTTCAGGCCCAGAAGCCGGCCGGATTGATCGTGACCGGCATCGACCAGACCGCGGAATCCCGCGCGGTGCTTGAGGCGATGAATTGCCCGATGGTCCAGATCATGGAAATCGGACCCGCCCCGGTCGACATGATGGTGGGATTTTCACATCAGGATGCCGAATTTGCAGCGGTTTCCCATCTAGTGGCGCAAGGCTTTCAGCGCATCGGATTTGTCGGGGCGCAAATGGATCCGCGGATGCAACGGCGGTTCGGCGGCTACCGCGATGCCATGAAGGCCGCCGCGCTGTTCGATCCGCGTCTGATCATGACGACCCCGGTACCCACTTCCATCACGCTGGGTGGAACACTGTTTGCCGACCTGCTGTCGAAAGCCCCCGATATCGACGCGGTGTCCTGCGGCAATGATGACCTCGCGCTCGGCGTACTGTTCGAATGCCAGCGCCGGCAATTATCCGTTCCCGAGGACATGGCGATTGTCGGCTTCAATGATCTGGAGTTCATGGCCTCTGCCGTCCCGCCTTTGACCAGCGTGCGAACCAATCGCTACGAGATGGGCCGCAGCGCCGTCACCATGGTGTTGGCGGCGATCGCAGGTAATCACCCACCGGAACCGGTCGTCGACCTCGGTTTCCAGCTCATGATCCGCGAAAGCTCGTCGCCGCGGCGCGCCTGATCGCCCTTTGATCGCCCATGGCATCGATCAAATCATCGTAGCAAAAAATGGTAGCGCTACCTTTTGCGTGCGGCTAATACTGGGTCGCCAGACCAGCGATCCCGGGACCGGCCCGGGTTTGCAGAACAAGCATTTCGCGCGCTAGGTTCACGCGACAGAAAATGCCATGCGGGGAAACAACCAATGAACAAGCCGCTTACCGGCGTCACCAGACGCAAGCTTCGTTCCAGCGAATGGTTCAACAACCCGCATAATCCGGGGATGACCGCGCTCTATCTCGAGCGCTATCTCAATTACGGGCTGACCCGGCACGAGCTGCAATCCGGCAAGCCGATCATCGGCATCGCGCAGACCGGCAACGATCTGTCGCCGTGCAACCGCCATCATCTGGAACTGGCGCACCGGGTCCGCGAAGGCATTCGCGCCGCCGGCGGCATCGCGATGGAATTTCCGGTGCATCCGATCCAGGAAACCGGCAAGCGCCCGACCGCGGC
>JAUXWH010000158.1 GCA_030681365.1 Bradyrhizobium sp. | reverse complement strand
TTCGGCAGCAGGTCGTCCGGCACGCCGGCGCCATTGTCCTTGACGCAGAATTCGAGCGGCAGCGACACCCGCGATTTCTTGCCGGGCACCGAAAGGCGAACGCCCGGCCGGAACGCGGTGGTGAGCTGGATTTCGGCGTCGCTGCCGAGATCGACCACCGCCTCGGCGGCGTTTTTCACCAGATTGAGAAATACCTGGATCAGCTGGTCCTGATTGGCCAGCACCGGCGGCAGCGACGGATCGTAGTCCTCGACAAAACGAATATTGCGCGCGAAGCCGGACTGGGCCAGCCGTTTGACGTGATCCAGTACGCTGTGAATGTTAACCGGGCCGCGCGCCACCGGACGATCGTCGCCGAACACCTCCATCCGATCGACCAGCGTGACGATGCGGTCCGTCTCGTCGCAGATCAGCCGCGTCAGCATGCGGTCTTCCGACGAGGCCGCCTGCTCGAGCAGCTGTGCCGCGCCGCGAATGCCGGACAGCGGGTTCTTGATTTCGTGCGCCAGCATCGCGGCCAGCGCGATCACCGAACGCGCCGCACTTCGATGCGTCAACTGCCGGTCCATCTTGTCGGCGATGGTGCGTTCCTGCAGCATCACCACGATATGGCCGGGCCGCTCGGTAAGCGGCGCGACGTGCAGATCGACCTGGCGGTCGCCGCCGATCCGCGGCGTACCGAGATCGACCTTGTATTCATTGACCGGCGAACCGCTGGATCGCACCTGGTCGATCAGGGCCAGCAACGGACTGCCGAACGGCACCAGTTCTCTCAGCGACTGCCGCCGCAGAAACTGGGTCGAAATCTCGAAAAACGATTCCGCCGCCATGTTGGCGTCGATGATCTTGCCGTCGGGCGCGATCAGCAGCACCGGATTCGGCAAGGCGTTGAGGATGGCCTCGCTTTCCGACGGCGCCGGCCGGCGATGGTCTGCAGCCAAGCTCATGCAGCAGCGCTCCATGCAAAGTCGTCGAATGCATCTTCAAGGGATTGGTGAACGCGGTCCGGGACGTCGGTAGTCAATATCTTCTGCCGCCAGCCCTTGAGCGTCGCCACCGGCGCGCGGCTGGTGTGCGATGCGACGTCCAGCGCCCAGCCGAGATGCTTGCGGGCGTGGCGCAGTCCGATGCGCAGGCCGTAGAGGCTGCAGACTTCGTCATAGAGCGCGCGGACGTAGTCGAGCTGCTGCGCCAGATCAGGCGCGTGCTCCGGGATGCCGGATTCGAGCTGGCGCCCGATCTGGCCCGGCAGCCACGGCTGGCCCTGTGCGCCACGCCCCATCATGATCGCGTCGGCGCCGGACATTTCAAGCGCCGTCACCGCCTTCTCGAACGAGGTGATATCGCCGTTGACGACCAGCGGAATGGCAATCGCATCCCGGACGGCACGCACCGCGCCCCAGTCGGCTTCGCCCTTGTAGAACTGGCAGCGGGTGCGGCCATGCACCGAAATCATCTGCACCCCGGCGGATTCGGCGCGGCGCGCCAGTTCCGGCGCGTTGAGCGAGCGATCGTCCCAACCGAGCCGCATCTTCAATGTGACCGGCACTTTCACCGCCGCGACCGTGGCTTCGATCAGCGTCAAGGCGTGATCGAGATCGCGCATCAGCGCCGAACCGGACTGACCGCCGGTGACGTGACGCGCCGGACAGCCCATGTTGATATCGATGATGTCGGCGCCGGCGGACTCGGCGATCCGCGCGCCCTCCGCCATCCAGTGCGCCTGGCAGCCCGCGAGTTGAACGACGTGCGGGCCAATGCCGGTCGCCTCGCAGCGCAGCAGCGACATCGGACGGCCGTTGACGAGATCATCGCTGGCGGTCATCTCGGATACGACGAGTCCCGCGCCGAGGGTCGCGGTCAGACGCCGAAACGGGGCATCGGTGATGCCTGACATCGGCGCCAGAAGGACCCGGTTGGCGACCTCAATATCGCCTATCTTCAAAGGCTTACGCTTTGAGCATTCCGGGGCTGTCACGGACGTCTCGTTTTTCTGGCGGACGCAGCATTGCGACCACAGGGAATCATTCTGAGCACAAATCTTGTGCAGTCAAGCTTCATGCCTACACTTTAGACAGTTCTATCAATTGCGCAAGTGCACTGCAGCAAAATATCCTTTTCCCACAACTATTGGGAAACGGCCTGTTTTTACGACCTCGGCATGATAGGGAGGGCGCCAACGGACCTCCGTTCCCTCCATCAACCCCGAATTGTCAGTAGTTAATCCAGATGCCCGCACCTGACCGGACTGCAGCTATCCTTGTCGCAGCCGGGCGCGGGCTTCGCGCCGGGTCAGGAGGACCGAAGCAGTACCGTTCGATCGGCGGCCAGACCGTGATCTTCCGGGCGATGGAGCCGTTCTGCCGCCATCCCCACGTGTTTGCCGTGCAGCCGGTTTTGAATCCCGATGACACCGCCATGTTCAACGAGGCGGTCAGCACGTTGCGCCACGCGCCACCCGCCAACGGCGGCGCGACGCGGCAGGCCTCGGTGCATGCCGGCCTGGAGGCGCTCGCCAGCCAGAAGCCGGATGTGGTCCTGATTCACGACGCGGCGCGTCCTTTCGTATCGGCGGCGCTGATCTCGCGCGCGATCGAGGCCGCCGGCCGCACCGGCGCCGCGGTTCCGGCCATCGCGGTCACCGACACCATCAAGCTGGTCGACGGCAGCGGCAATGTCGAGGCGACGCCGGAGCGCGCGCGGCTGCGGATCGCGCAAACCCCGCAGGCCTTTCGCTTCGATGAGATTCTCGACGCCCATCGCCGCGCCGCGCGCGAGGGCCGCAGCGACTTCACCGACGATGCGGCGCTGGCGGAGTGGGCGGGATTGACGGTGGCGACATTTGAAGGCGATCCTGCGAACATGAAACTGACCACCCCTGAAGATTTCGTCCGCGAGGAAGCCCGCCTGGCCGCCCGGCTCGGCGATATCAGGATCGGCACCGGCTACGACGTGCACGCCTTCGGCGACGGCGATCATCTGATGATCTGCGGCGTGCGCGTGCCGCATGTCAGAGGCTTTCTCGCCCATTCCGACGGCGATGTCGGCCTGCACGCCTTGGTCGACGCCATCCTTGGCGCGCTGGCCGACGGCGATATCGGTTCGCATTTTCCGCCAAGCGACCCGCAGTGGAAGGGGGCGGCATCGGACCGCTTCCTGAAATACGCGGTCGACCGCGTCACCGCGCGCGGCGGGCGCATCGCCAACCTCGAAGTCACCATGATCTGCGAGCGGCCGAAAATCGGCCCGCTGCGCGACACCATGCGGGCGCGGATCGCCGATATCACCGGGCTCGACATCTCGCGCGTCGCGGTCAAGGCCACCACCAGCGAACGGCTCGGCTTCACCGGCCGCGGGGAAGGCATCGCCGCCACCGCGAGCGCCACCATCCGCCTGCCCTGGAGCGAGTAGCATGAGCGGCAGCGACACCCGCGCCCTCTCCCGCTCGCTGCTCGATTTGTGCCGGATGCGCAAGCTCACCATTGCCACCGCCGAATCCTGCACCGGCGGCATGGTCGCCGCCGCGCTGACCGACATTCCCGGCTCCTCCGACGTCATCGACCGCGGTTTTGTCACCTACTCGAACGATGCAAAACGCGCGATGCTCGGCGTCAAGGCCACCACGCTTGCGACCTTCGGCGCGGTCAGCAAGGAGACCGCGACCGCCATGGCATTCGGCGCGCTGGAAAAAGCCGGCGTCGACCTCGCCGTCTCCATCACCGGCATCGCCGGCCCCGGCGGGGCGACGCCGGGCAAGCCGGTCGGCCTGGTCCATCTCGCGGTCGCCGCGCGCGACGGCCGCATCCTGCACCGCGAATGCCGGTTCGGTGCGATCGGCCGCAGCGCGGTTCGCCTGCGCTCGGTGCTCGAGGCGCTGCGCATGCTGACCGAGATCGCGCGTGGCCCGCAGGCGCCGGCAAAACAGCGCCGCCAGACCATGAGCCGTTTGCGTCCCCGCGTCGCCCGCACGCCGCGCCGCAGCGCCGTCAAGCGGCGGCGGCCGTCCAGGCCCTAAACGAACTCCGCCGTCATCCTGACAGGATGTGAAGCTTTCTGATTTTGCAGGGCTTTGCGACGAGGTGGCAACACTTCGTCGCAGCCGATGGCCGTTTTAAGCCTCGATTTGTCGATGACCTCTCATTTTTTGCTCGACGACCTCTCGATTTATTCGCTGGCGAGGCGGATGCCTTGCAGGATGTTGTTGGTGAGCGCGTACCAGAGCACGACGGCGCGGACCTTTTCGATGCCGCGCACGGGCAACTGCCTCAGGTCCCAGTTGCGCCAGCGGGCATGGATGCATTCGCATACCGAGCGGGGCTTGTACGTGGCCTTGCCGGATTCGCTCGCCATTCGGGCACGCCAGGCCAATACCCCCGGGCCGTCGCCGCGCCGCGGCAGGTAGGGGTCCGTGCCATGCTTGGATTGGGTGGGCGGGCAATATACTTCGATGCCTTCGGCATGCGCCCACTCGATATCTTCCGCGCTGCCAAAGCCGCCATCGGCGAGATGGCGTTTGGGCAGGCCGCCGGGACGCTTGCGCTGCCGCTCCAGCATCGGCCGCATCAGGCCGCGATCGGACCCGTTGTTGGATATTTCGACGCCAACGACGATCTGCTCGCCGGCCGGACTTGTCACCTGCACATTGTAGCCAGGGCGGAAGCCGCCGTCGGCCATCTTCATCACCCGTGCATCGGGATCCGTGGTGGAAGCACGCGGCTCCTTCGGCTTCTTGCCATTGCCGCGCTTTTCCTCGCGCTCCTGGCGCTGCCGCTTGATCTCGGCCAGCGCCGTCTGCGCCTTTTGCACGCGCTCGCTGCGCTCTCGCGCGGCCCGTTCCCTGGCTGCCCGGATACGCTGATTGCTGGCATCCGAATGCGCATCGACCTCGCGCTTGAGATCGTCCACCACCGCCTCAGCCGTTGCCAAGTGCCGGTCAAGCGTCGCCTCGCGTCGGAACGAAGCGGCTCCCGCGTTGGCCCGTACCCGCACGCCGTCCTGCGCCAGCGTCTCCAGATTGACCAGCCCGGCCTTCGACAGCGCCGCCAAATGCTCGGCGAGCAGACGGTCGAGCAAATCGGCACAACCCACCCGGAAGTCCGCCAGCGTGTGATAGTTCACCGACACGCCGCCACACAGCCAGCGATAGGCGTCGTGGTTCTCGCTCAGCCGCGCCAACGCCCGAGCACTGCCGACGCCCTCGCTGGTGGCATAGAGCCACAGCGCCAGCAGAAGCCGCGGCGATGTCGCCGGGTGACCGGGCCGGTCGCCCCGGGCCTTGATCCGGTTCTCCAGTTCACTCAGATCGAGCCCTTCGACATAGGACCAGATCAGGCGCACCGGGTGGTCTTCTCCGATCAGACTCTCGATATCCACCGCCCGCAACTCGATCTGGGCGCGTTGGGGTTCACGCAGACGCGGCGCTCCGGACGGCGTCGCTTCGGCCCGCGGCTTGCCCTGCTCCGGCGGTTCCCCAAACAAATCGTCGGTCGCCATCATCGCCTCCCGCGAATCCATGATCGCAGGGAATCACATTGCACCAGGCTTCGGCTAGACTTGCTCGTCGAGCAGCCTCAAAAGATTCACAGGCTCTGAGGCGCCGTCGCGCTTGCGACGGCCTCGAAGGATGGAGACGACTACGGTGCCCACTGCGGATCCTTCGAGGCGCGCAAGAGCGCGCACCTTACGGGTGAACGCAATTGCGTTCATCCCGGGGATGACGGCTTGCTTGCTGCGCTACCCTGCCCGTAAATCGCATCCGCGCGCTTCTCGAACGCCGCCGCAAAGCGCTGGAATGCGGTGTCGAACATGGTGCCCATCAGCATCGCCAGCATCCGGCTCTTGAATTCGTAGGACAGGAAAAACCCGACGTCGCAGGCGGTTTCGGATCGCGGCTCGAAGCTCCAGCGGTTTTCCAGATTGCTGAACGGCCCCTTCAGATATTCCACCATGATCTTCAGATTGGGGCGGTCCAGCGTGACCCGGCTGGTGAAGGCTTCCCGCACCAGCTTGAACGACACCGTCATGTCGGCGATCACGATTTCGGTGCCGTCGGGCCCCGGCGTGCGCTGCCGGATCTTGAGTGCGTGGCACAGCGGCACGAATTCGGGATAGCGCTCGACATCGGCGACGAGGTCGAACATCTGCCCGGCGCTATGGATGACCCGGCGCTTGCTGGAGAATTTCCGCATCGAAGAACTCAGCCGGCTCGCGCCGCGCGCGCGACCCGCAGCTTCGCGAAATCGTCGCCGGCGTGATGCGACGAGCGGGTCAGCGGGCTCGCCGATACCATCAGGAAGCCCTTGGTATAGGCCACCTTCTCATAGCCGGCGAATTCATCAGGGGTGACGTAGCGCATCACGGCGTGATGCTTGCGGGTCGGCTGCAGATACTGCCCGATGGTGAGAAAATCGACATCCGCCGAGCGCAGATCGTCCATCACCTGCAGCACCTCGTGACGCTCCTCGCCGAGGCCGACCATGATGCCGGACTTGGTGAAGATGGTCGGATCGATTTCCTTGACCCGCTGCAGCAGCCGGATCGAATGGAAATAGCGCGCGCCGGGGCGCACCGTGAGATAGCGCGACGGCACCGTTTCCAGATTGTGGTTGAATACGTCGGGTTTTGCCTTTGCCACGATTTCGAGCGCGCCTTCCTTGCGCAAGAAGTCCGGCGTCAAAATCTCGATCGTGGTCGAGGGGCAGCGCGCGCGGATGGCGCGAATGGTCTGGGCAAAATGTTCGGCGCCGCCATCGGCGAGATCGTCGCGGTCGACCGAAGTCACCACGATGTGGGCGAGCCCGAGCTTGAAGGTGGCCTCCGCGACATGTTCCGGCTCGGACGCATCGAGCCCCGTGGGCATGCCGGTCTTGACGTTGCAGAAGGCGCAGGCGCGGGTGCAGGTGTCGCCCATGATCATGAAGGTGGCGTGCTTCTTGTCCCAGCATTCGCCGATATTCGGGCAGCCGGCTTCCTCGCACACCGTGACCAGACCGTTTTCCTTGACGATGGCGCGGGTGTCGGCATAGCCGCGGGTATTCGGCGCGCGCACCCTGATCCAGTCCGGCTTCGGTGGCGACAGCGCATCCGGCCGGTTCACCTTTTCGGGGTGGCGCGGGCGCAGCGGAGTGGCGGAGATGGTATCGACGACGACGACCATGGAATATCTTTATCCCTTAGAGGCTTAGCTAATCCGCTTGAAGGGGAATCGCAACCGCCCGGCTTGTTGGCAGCCATGCTTTAGCATATTGCCTTGGCTGACGCATTCCGCTCTCCCCAGCTCCGATTTGAATGGCTCGAAGCCGTATTTCCCCTGTCCCGACCGCCGCCGATCCGGGCCGGCCGCTGAAGCGCGCGTTTTTTGCCCGCAGCGTGCATGAGGTGGCGCCCGACCTGATCGGCGCCACCCTGCTGGTCGACGGCGTCGGCGGCGTCATCGTCGAGGTCGAGGCCTATCATCACACCGATCCCGCCGCGCATTCCTTCCGCGGGCCGACGCCGCGCAACCTCGTGATGTTCGGGCCAGCAGGCTTTGCCTATGTCTATCGTTCCTATGGCATCCACTGGTGCGTCAACTTCGTCTGCGAGAAAGAAGGCTCGGCCAGCGCGGTGTTGATCCGCGCGCTCGAGCCGACCCATGGATTGGCCGCGATGCGGCGGCGACGTGGCCTTGAAGATGAGCGTTCGCTGTGTTCCGGCCCGGGCAAACTGACGGAAGCGCTTGGAATCACCGTTGCGCATAATGGGCTGGCGCTGGATGCGCCGCCGATCTCGCTGTATGCGCGGGCAAGAAAGCCGGAGATTGTCGCGGGGGTGCGGATCGGTATTACGAAAGCGGTCGAGCTGCCGTGGCGATATGGGCTGAAGGGTTCGCGGTTTCTGAGCAAGCCGTTTTGATTTAACGCGCGTTGCGCCGCGCCGTCCTGCGATTTCTATCGTCGTCCCGGCCAAGGGAGCGCAGCGACCGCTGAGCGGGGATCCACACGCCGCGGCGCCCGCTTTGAGACAGGCTGTTGGACGGCTTGCGCGCCATCGCCGACGACGGTGGTTATGGGTCGGATCTGCGCTCGCTTGCGCTCACTTGTCCGGGACGACGGGGGGCTGACTGCGAGGGCCCGCCTACTCTGTGATTCCGATCACTTCGCGCGGCATTCAGCTCCCCTAGGTTTGGATCAACGCAGAGCGATCCCCGCGCTGCCCAACCCAGGAGAGGTTCATGACTAGGATCAACAAGTTCGTTATGGCCGCTATCGCTGCTCTGGCACTGACGACTGCTTCTGTGGCCGTTCCGAGTCAGGCCTTCGCCGGCGGTGGTCACGGCAAGGGCCACGGCCATCACGGGCACGGCCATCACGCCCACGGTCATCACGGACATGGCCATCACGGTCATCACGGGCGTCGCCATAACCGGCATGGCCATTATTATGTTCACAGCTGCTGGAGGTGGACGCACCACGGCCCGATCAATATCTGCTATCCCCGCTATTGATTGAATACGACGAGAAGAGGCTCGCCCGGGCCAAGGCCCGGGCGAGTTATCCGACTCACATCATCGCCAGCGACAGCAGCAGCCGGATCAGCTCGGCCTGCCGGTTGGTCCCCGTCTTGCGGTAGATCGAGGCCAGATGCCAGCGCGCGGTCGCGGTCTTCACCTGCAGGAATGTCGCGGCCTGCTCCGGACTGTCGCCCATCATCAAACGTTCCGCGACGCGTATTTCCGCCGCCGTGAAGCCAAACAGCTGCGCCAGCATTTCCTTCGGTGGCTTCGGCGTTGCATCGGGATCGGCAACCAGCACCAGCGCCATCGGCTCGTGTCCGACCCACGACGCCTCGCGTTTCACCGGCGCAACGGTGACGGTGTAGCTCCCCTTGCCCGAGCGGCGCGCCAGTCGCATGACGCCGCCGCGCGGCGCATCCAGCTTCGGCAGCGCGCCCACCGCCCCCGCAACGAGACGCTGAAATGCGGCATCGCCGCTTCGATCCAGTATTTCGAACTGATCGCCGCGAAACAGAAAGCCATCCGCGGCAGCCGCCATGGCGCGTGCGGCCTTGTTGGCAAACTTCACCCGCCCGTCGCGCTCCAGCAGCAGCACGGCCGTGACCGAGCGGTCGGCGACATCGGAAAGTCCACCGAGCATCGCGCTGGCGCCTTGCGCGTGGAAACGGATATGGGCCGCGCGCTCCAGATGCGGCATCAGCACCCGGCATTGCTCGATCGCGGCGGCATCGAATTCGTCGGCGGAAGGCGGACGCACCAGACTGATGATGGTGAGAAATCGATTGCGGTGCGCCAGCGTCAACCGCATCACCGTGTGCATGTCGCGCGGCTTCATGAAGCCGTTGTAATAGTCGCTCGCGAGCAGCTCGGACTTCGGCACGATTTGATGATCGATCTCGATCGCGCCGGGCCGCCATTCCCGGGTTCGCAGGCGCACCAGATCGCGCGCGCTCCAGACATCGAGAAACTCGCGCTGGCTGGAAGCATCGACGCCCGACGTGTCGACCCTGGCTTCAAGGGTGCGCAGATTCCGGTCGATCAGCGCGACGCATCTGCAGTCGAAAGCCTGTCCCAGCCTTTCCAGGGCCTGCGGCCAGCGCTCGGGGAAAATCGCCGATTCATACACCGCATCGAGTATTCCGGAGACCTCGGCCGCATCCATCATCGGTCGTCTCGTCGCAATGAAATGGCCCGGCTGGAGCCGGCAAAAAATCCAATCAAAAGCGTGCCGCCGCGGTTCCGTTACCTGCGGGGTGCGCCGCACGCCAGAATGTCGTGGGGTAGTTCACTGCGATTAGTGCGGAAATGCAACATCCGAAAACAAATCACACTCCGATCGGACGGAACTAGCCATTTGACAGGTGCGGACTCCAGCGACTCCCATTTTAATGATCTCACAGATTGCATCGTGCGACGTTCACTACCCGGTGTCTCGTTACCGTGCAGGAGGTTGGGGGCAAACATGCGCGGGATTGCAATCGCGGCCATTGTGGGACGTGCGTGGGTGGGCGGCATCGCCGTGACGGAGGCCGCCGACATGCCGGTCAAGGCGCTTCCGCTGGCGGTCCCTCCCCCGGCCTTCAGCTGGACCGGCTTCTACGTCGGCGCCAATGTCGGCGGAGGCTGGACTTCCGACTCGGGCGGCTCCGATGTTGGACCACTGTTTCCGCCATTTCTCCTGCTCCCGCCGGTCACGGTGGTGCCGACCATCATCCTCGGCCAGATGGGTTCGCTGGCCGGATCCGATGGCCGAAGCGGCGTCATCGGCGGCGGCCAGATCGGCTACAACTGGCAGGTCAGGCAATTCGTTCTGGGTGTCGAAGCGGACGTGGTCGGCACGGATCTGAAGGGTGCCAGCGCCAGCGCCACGCGTGACTTCGGCGGCGGCACCTCCCAGACAGTGACCGTCGATACCGGCCGCATCGACTGGATGGCCTCGTTCCGCGGGCGCATTGGTTTCGCCGCGGATCGCGCGCTGTTCTACGCCACCGGCGGCGCCGCAGTCGCGGAGATCGGCGGCGCCAGCGCCACGCTCGTCAACGGGCCGGCGATCGCGCTGCCGACGGGAACGTTCACGTCGACGAGCGGCGGCTCCACCACCCGCTGGGGCTGGACGGTCGGCGGCGGCATCGAATGGGCTTTCAACAACAACTGGAGCCTGGCCGGCGAGTACCGCCACACCGATTTCGGCACGCGGGCCGCGACCGCCAACATTCCCGATGGATTGGGCGGCACCTTCGCAACCGTGACGACCAGCGGGCGGCTGACCGTCGATCAGGCCACCGCGCGTCTCAACTACCGCTTCGGCGGCCCGGTGGTCGCGCGCTACTGACGGAAAGCGAGGACGGCGTGACGACGCACTATTCCTCGCGCCGCAGAATCATGCCGCCGTGATGCAGCACCCCGTCGATGAAGTCGCCATCGGCGGTAAAGCCGGTGTCATCCCAATAGTCGATGTGGTTGCCGCGAATCTCGTAGCGTCCCTGGTAGGCGCTCTTTCTGCCGCCCCTCGCCTCGTCGTAACGGCCGTTGGGCAGCAGTTCGTGGCGAACACGGCCGTCGGCGGTCACCCACATTCCAACAAACGCGTGCGCAGGCATGACCTCGTTTCCTTTCGCTCTGACCTCGATCGCCAGCGCGCCCTGGTGCAGTTGCGCGATGGATATTCCCGTCAGCCCACAGTCGAACAACGCCGTGGCCAGCAGTCCGGCGCCGGTGCGAACGAATCCGCGCCTTGGCCATCCAGGTTTGCTCATTTCGCGCCTCCAGCCTGCTGCTCGCGTTCCCTGAACAGTTCGGCGAGCGTCTGCGCCGCCTCGATGGCGCGGGGAAATCCGGCATGTACCGTCGTCAGATAGACGACCTCCTTCAGTTCCTCGGCGGTGACGCCGAGATTCAGGGCATAGCCTGCGTGAATTTTCATGAAGGGCCGGTGCCCCAGCGCCGCGAACGCTGCGACCGCCGCAATCTGCCGCGTGCGATGGTCGAGGCCCGACCGGCCCCAGACATCGCCCAGCGCGTAGCCGGTTATCGCATCGGCCAGGAACGGAAACTCGCGGCGAAGCTCCTCGAGGGTCGGCTGTGTTTTCCCCGCGTTCAGCATCCGCATGACCTCCTCACCGCGCTGCAGGCGATCCGGATGCGATTGCTGTGCCGGGGCGCTTCCGCTACCGGCGACCATCAGCACGCAGGCGGCAGCCATTGTTGCAAGGGGTGTCAGGCGAGTCGTCATGGGTTTCTCCCGTTGGCAGGTTGGGCGGGTGAAGTGTTCGGCCATGTCAGTTGGGGCTTGCGGTCGGACGAACGATGATCTCGCTGACGTCGACGTGTCGGGGTTGTGCGATCGCGAATGCAATGGCCCGGGCGACTGCGTCCGGCTCAATCGCGATGCGGCGGTAATCCCGGATGAGTTCCGCCGTGGCGGCGTCTGAGATGGTGTCCGCCAGTTCCGACTGGACGACGCCGGGCGAGATGACCGTCACACGCAAATCGTTGTTCTCCTGACGCAGCCCCTCCGATAGCGCCCAGACCGCATATTTCGTGGCGCAGTAGACCGCGGCCGTGGGAACCACCACGTGGGCGCCGATGGAGGCCACGTTGACGATATGGCCTTCGCCGCGCGCCTTCATGTCGGGCAGTACGGCGGCTATCCCGTGCAGGACGCCACGGATATTGACGTCGATCATCCGGTCCCATTCCGCGACCTTGATCGCACTCAGCGGGGAAAGCGGCATCACGCCGGCGTTATTGACGAGGACGTCGACCCGGCCGAATTCGGCCTTGGCGTAATCGACGAGGCCCTGCATGTCGGCCAGCTTCGTGACGTCGACGCCGCGAAAGCGGGCCGAGCCGCCACTCTTCGTGATGTGGTCGACCAGCGTCTCGAGGCGCTCTGTACGGCGGGCTGCCGCGACGACGCGGGCGCCACTGGCGGCGAGCTGAAGCGCTGTGGCCTCGCCAATGCCGCTGGATGCGCCGGTGATCACGACAACCTTACTCTCGATATTCGACATGGGATTTTCTCTCGCATTCCGGATTGGCCTGGTCGGAGAGAAAAATGCGCGCGCCGGCGGCGAGACGGTAGACCAGACCTCGCCACTCCTTGCCCAATCCTCCGGAACCGACGGGTGCGGCCTCGGCAGGAAGTAAGGGCTGGTCTATAGTCGCGACCGGGGCTTACTCGCTTGTAGGTGGAACTTGTTACAGATTGCCGACGATCGAAGCCTGTCCGCGGTCCGCGAACTCGGCGGCCTGATTGAACAATTCACCGGCACGGACGGCGTCCATGCCACATCGATACCGCGCGTCGTCCTGATCCGGTCGTCGCATCCGACCGAGCAACTTCATGCCGTCCAGCAGCCGGCCGTCTGTATCGTTGCGCAGGGTCGCAAGCAGGTCATGGCCGGGACGTCGGTCTATCTCTACGATCGCGCCAAGTACCTGATCGCCTCGGTCGATATCCCCATCATCGGCCAGATCATGGAAGCCAGTCCCGCGGATCCCTATCTCTGTTTGCGCCTTGACCTCGATCCGTCGGTGATCGGCGCGCTGATGCTCGAGGCGGATGTTCCCAAGAAGGCCAGCGATTTGCCCGAACCGGGTCTGTCGCTCAGCACCGTCACGTCCGAGATTCTCGACGCCGCCGTCCGGCTGGTGCGGCTGCTGGCTGCTCCGCGCGACATCCCGATCCTCGCGCCGCTCGCTGAGCGGGAGATGCTGTATCGGCTGTTGACGGGTGAGCAATCCACGAAATTGCGCCAGATCGCTCTGGCCGAAGGCAAGTTGCAGCAAATCAACCGCGCGATCGGATGGATCAAGCGCAATTATCGCGATTCCTTCAGGGTCGAAACCGTGGCCGCCGAAGCTCGCATGAGCCCATCGACGCTGCATGAACATTTCAAGGCCGTGACGTCCATGAGTCCCCTGCAGTACCAGAAGCAGTTGCGGCTGCAGGAAGCGCGCCGTCTCATTCTGTCGCAGTCGCTCGATGCGGCGATGGCCGGCCATGCGGTGGGCTATGAAAGTCCCTCGCAATTCAGCAGGGAATACAAGCGCACTTTCGGCGCTCCCCCTGCCCGCGACATCGCCCGTCTGCGCGCCTCGCCGGCCTGGCAGCAAATGCTGTGATGGCTCGGAGAGATCGAATTCGTCGTCGTCCAGCTCACACCGCGTGGTGGCAGACGGCTTCGATCCGGTTGCCGTCGGGATCGCGCAGGAATGCCGCATAATAGGACGCATGATATTCGCGCAGGCCGGGCGGGCCGTCGTCAGTGCCGCCGTTGGCGATCCCGGCATCCCAGAATGCATCGACCTGGCTCCGCCACTTCGCCTTGAAGCACCAATGGCGACGGGAGCCCGCTTCGGGCTTGGGGCCCTTGTAGATGGCGATGTAGACCCGCTCCGGATAGGCCGCTCGGGCCCGTTCGCCGTAGCCGAGAAAATCCTCACGACTGCCGACCTTGACGACGCCGAGCTCCTTCATGATCGCGTCGTAGAAGCGCTCGGCCGCCGTTATGTCCGAGACGGTGATGGAGACGTGGTCCAGCATCGATAATCCCCGGCAAAATCGTCATGCCCGGCCTTGTGCCGGGCATCCACGTTTCAGCGGTACCAGCAGGCGTGGATGACCGGGACGAAGCCCGGCCATGACGGAAAACCTGCTACGCCGCGTTCTTCAGCCGCTCCAGCGCCTCGAGGATTTTTGTCTTTCGCGCCACCGCGGCCTCGCGCTTTTCCTTTTCTTCCTCGACGATTTCCTCCGGCGCGTTGGCGACGAATTTCTCGTTGCCCAGCTTGGCATCGACGCGCTTGATGTCGGCATCGGCCTTGGCCAGTTCCTTGTCGAGCCGCGTCTTCTCGGCCGCAAGATCGATCACGCCCTTGAGCGGCAGGGCCGCGACCTCGCCGCGCACCAGCAACTGCACCGCGCCTTCCGGAGGACGGTCGGCAAAGGAAATATCGCCGAGCCGCGCCATCCGCCTAATCACGTCGTTCCAGCGTTGCGCGCGCGCCCTGGTCTCGTCCGAAGCGCCTGCCAGCACCAGCGGCGTCAGCGTCGCCGGGGTGACGTTCATTTCCGCCCGCACCGATCGGATCGCGGTGACGAGATCGACCACCCAGCCGATCTCGGCCTCCGCGGCGGGATCGCTGAATTCCCCGGTATCGAGCGCCAGCAGGACCGGCGGCAGCAGCCCGTCGTTCGGGCTCGTGGTCGCCATCAGCACGGCCTCGTCCGACGTCAGACCGGCCTTGCGCGGCCATTCCGTCAGCACCAGCAGGCCGTCACGCCTGGCCGTCACCGCCCACAATTCCTCTGAAATGAAGGGCATGAACGGGTGCAGCAGCTTCAGAATTTCATCGCGCGCCCAGGCTACCATGGCCCGCGTTTCGGACTTGGCGGCGCCCTCCTCGCCCATCAGCACCGGCTTTGCGAGTTCCAGATACCAGTCGCAATAGACGTTCCAGACGAAGCGATAGATCGACGCCGCGGCGTCGTTGAAACGATAGGCTTCGATCGCCTCGGTGACCTCGCGCGTGGCGCGCACGGTCTCGTGCGCAATCCAGCGGTTCAGCGTTTGCGTCGCCTGTGTGGCGTCGAAATCCGCCGGCAGCGCGCAGCCGTTCATTTCCGCAAAACGGCAGGCATTCCACAGCTTGGTCGCGAAATTGCGGTAACCCTCGACGCGTTGGGGAGCGAGCTTGATGTCGCGGCCCTGCGCCGCCATCGCCGCCAGGGTGAAGCGCAGCGCGTCGGCGCCGTAATCGTCGATCAGATGCAGGGGATCGATGACGTTGCCTTTCGACTTCGACATCTTGGCGCCCTTCTCGTCGCGGACGAGGGCGTGGATATAAACGGTCGGGAACGGCACGTCCTTCATGAAGTGCATGCCCATCATCATCATGCGGGCGACCCAGAAGAAGATGATGTCGAATCCGGTGACGAGGACGTCGGTCGGATAATGGCGCTTCACGTCGGTCTCGTCGTCGGGCCAGCCCAGCGTCGAGAACGGCCACAGCGCCGAGGAGAACCAGGTGTCGAGCACGTCCTCGTCGCGGGTGATGAAGCCCTCGCGCCTGGCCGGATCGCGCGCCATCTCGTCGCCCTGCTCCGGCGTGATGACTTCCTGCTCGACGTAATAGCCGAGCGCGTTGCCGACCGCTTCCTCCTCGGTCTCGGCGACGAACACCTTGCCGTCGGGCCCGTACCACGCCGGAATCTGGTGGCCCCACCACAGCTGGCGCGAGATGCACCAGGGCTGGATATTCTCCATCCACTCGAAGTAGGTTTTCTCCCAGTTCTTTGGCACAAATGTCGTCGCGCCGCTGCGCACCGCCGCGATCGCGGGCTGCGCCATGGTGTGGGCGTCGACATACCACTGGTCGGTGAGATAGGGCTCGATGACGACGCCGGAACGGTCGCCATGCGGCACCATATGCGTGTTCGGCTCGATCCGCTCCAGGAACCCGAAATCCTCCAGCCGCGCCACGATCAATTTTCGCGCGGCAAACCGATCGATGCCATGCAGTTCTTCCGCGAGCTGCGAGGCGCCCTCCGGCAGTCCGCGCAGATAATCCTCGTTGCCGACCAGCGCGAGGCAGCCCTCCTGGTCGAGCACGCTCATCTGCGGCAGGTTGTGCCGGCGGCCGACCTCGAAATCGTTGAAGTCGTGCGCCGGCGTGACCTTGACCGCGCCCGAGCCCTTCTCGGGATCGGAATATTCGTCGGCGACAATCGGGATCTTTCGTCCCACCAGCGGCAGGATGACGTGCTTGCCGACCAGGTCGGCATAGCGCTCATCGTCCGGATTCACGGCCACCGCCGTATCGCCCAGCATGGTTTCCGGCCGCGTGGTGGCGACCACGATGAAGGTCGCGGGGTCGTCGGGATTGAAGCTCTTGCCCTCGATGGGATAGCGCAGGTACCAGAGGCTGCCCTTGACCTCGATCTGCTGCACCTCGAGATCGGAAATGGCGGTCAGCAATTTCGGATCCCAGTTGACCAGCCGCTTGTCCTTGTAGATCAGCCCTTCGCGGTGCAGTTCGACGAACACTTTGGCGACGGCGCGCGACAGTCCCTCGTCCATCGTAAAGCGTTCGCGCGACCAGTCGCAGGAGGCGCCGAGCCGCTTCAGCTGGTTGACGATGACGCCGCCGCTCTCGGCCTTCCACTGCCAGACCCGCTCGAGGAATTTGGCGCGGCCCATGTCGCGGCGACCCGGTTCCTGGCGCTCCATCAACTGCCGCTCGACCACCATCTGGGTCGCGATTCCCGCGTGATCGGTGCCGGGCTGCCACAACACGTCACGTCCGCGCATCCGCTCGAAGCGGCACAGGATATCCTGCAGCGTGTTGTTGAGCGCGTGCCCCATATGCAGCGAGCCCGTCACGTTCGGCGGCGGGATCACCACCGTAAAGGGTCTGGCGTCGCGTCGCTCGGGGCGGCCGGCCTTGAACGCCCCGGCTTCCTCCCAGAGGCGGGCCATGCGGGTTTCGATATCGGCGGGCTGGTAGTTCTTCTCGATCATCGGAAAATGCAATCTTTGGGCTATGGAACGGGCTAGAAAGCCGCCGCAGCGCGGCAAGTCAACCTGACAAGTCAACATCACCGGCGCCAAGGACGCAGGATTAGGCCGGATCTGGGACTGAATGAGGGCCGGTCAGAGGCCGGCGAGGAGCCGGCCCCGCCGGGTCGGGCGGATTACGTCCTGCCGCCGCGGGAAACCCGCTCGATTTCCGCCTTGACGATGCGCTCGACGAGGCCCGGCAGGTTGTCGTCGAGCCAGGACTTCAGCATCGGCCGCAGCATTTCCTTGACGAGGTCTTCCAGCGTGCGGGCATTGTTGCTGAGCACGGTGTTGGCGAGCGAGTTGAAGGCGGATTCCACGGCCGACACGGTGGTATGCGACAGCATCTGCTGCACGGGCGCGGCACTTTCAAACGGCGGCGGTTCGAAGGCGGGCTGCCGCGGCGCCATGCGGGCCGCGCTCTCGGCGAATTCGAGGTCGTCCTGCGGTTCGACCTTCTGGAACGAAGGCTGCGGGGGCGCTGGCGTCTCCGCCATCGCCACCGCCATATCGTCGGTGAGTTCGAACACATCGCCGTCGGGCAAGGGCGGGCGGATTTCCTCCGGCACGGTCGCCTCGTCGAGGCCGTTGAGCAGGGCGTCGATGTCGTCCTGGCTGTTGGATGCGGCGGCCGCCGGTGCCGGCGCGGCGGGGGGCGGAGGCGGTGCGGGTTTGGCCGGCGGGGGTGCGGGCTTCGCAGCCGCGGCAATCGCCGAAGGCGGAATATTGGTCATGGCGGCCGGCTTGGCAGCGGGCGCCGGCGCAACCGGCTTCGCCGGGGCCGCCGGGCTGGCGGGCTTTTCGGCAACCGGCGGCTTGGCTTCGTCGTCGGCAATGATGCGACGGATCGACGCCAGAATCTCCTCCATCGAGGGTTCCTGGACCTTTGCAGGTTGCGTCATCGCCGACTCCACATCATCAACGCCCTCCGGTGCGTTTTACACCAAGCCAGACAGGATTTTCCGGTTCTCGAGATACAGGTCGGGATTTTCACCGCTCAAGCCTGACTTGTCCCCAGATCAAGCGCCGCTCACCACATCGTTCGGGATCCCGCCCCTGCTCAGGGTACCGAAGCGTCGCGGCCAGGATCCTGCCAACTCGAGTGCTGACTCAGATGCGGCGCGAATCGCCCTGCTGCCTCCAATAACGGTATGTCATGGCAACAATTGATTGCAAGCAACGCGCCACCCCTTTCACGCGCGCGAGCGCTCAAGGAGGCGGCCTATGCTCATGCAGCGATGGTGACGATCAGCGGCCGTCGGGCGTGCGAACGCCGTACCAGCTGTCGCGGACCTGGTGATAATGCACACTGGGGTCGTAGACGGTGGTGGGAAGCTTGAGCACTATCGGCGACAGCCGTCCGACCTTGTCCAGGACGGAGTATGACGCCACCACGCGATCGTGCTGCGCGGTGACCAGCGCGACGCGGGCGTTGACCAGCGCCTGCTGCGCGTTCAGCACGTCGAGCGTGGTGCGCTGTCCGGCCTTGGCCTCTTCGCGCACGCCGTTGAGCGCGATCTCGGATGCCGACACCTGCGACTGCGCCGACCGAACCTGCGCCTTGCCCGCCACCAGCTGTCCCCATGCCGTCACCACATTGGCGCGGGTCTGGTCGCGGACCTGTTCGAGGGCGAGACGTTGCTGCGCCAGGCTTTCCTTGGACTGGCGGATCAGCGCGTACTCTCCGCCGCCCTGATAGACCGGGACCGACAGCTGAGCGATCGCCGAGGCGCCGAACGAGCGCTGGACGGTCATGGTCTGTTCGTAGGACTGCTGCACCGAGGCCTGCAGCGTCACCGTCGGCAACAGCGCGCCCTCGTTGACCTTGACCTGGAGATAGCTGACATCGATGCCGAACATCGCGGCGGTCACGTTGGGATTTTGCGTCAACGCCAGTTCCACCGCGGCGGGCAGCGCTCCCGGCAGAAAGCGGTCGACCGGCGAACCCGGCGCGAGAGCGACCGGCTCGTTGCCGATGATGCGGCGGAAATTCGATCGCGTCGTGTTCAGATTGGCTTCGGCGGTCAGCAGCTGGGTATTGCCGGCGGCCAGTTGCGCCTCGGACTGCGCGACGTCGGTGCGCGTGACCTCGCCGACGCTGAAGCGGTCCTTGGTCTGTTTCAGCGTCTGTTCGAGAACGCGGACGTTGCTCTTCTGCACTTCGACGATCGCGGAGTCGCGCAGGTAGTCCATGTAGATGGTGGCGGCCTGCAGCAGCACCGTCTGTTCGAGCACCCGCAGCGCTTCGCGCGCGCCGGACACCTGGCTCTCCGCCGCGCGGGTCCGGTTCGCGGTCTGCTGTCCGTTGAACAGCGTCTGCGTCACTGTCGTGCCGATGCTACGCGGCGAGTTGGCGCCGCGAATGCCGGTTCGGACGAGGGTGTCGGGCGAGCCGCCCGCGGTGGAGATCGATTCGGTGTATTGGTAACCGGCGCTGCCGGTGATCGCGACGCGCGGGCGATAGCCTGACAATGCCTGCGGCACGTTCTCGTCGGTCGCTCGGACCGAGGCGCGTTGCGCGTTGAGCTGCGGATTATTCTGATAGGCGCGCACCAGCGCGGCCTCGATGGTGTCGGCCAAGGCGGGCGTCGGGCCCATCCATGCCAACAGAAGGACCGCAGCCGCAGCTCCGGTAAAGGCCTTCACACCATGCATCCCTGGCAATCCATTCATTCTTGATCGCCGGCTCGAACGATAAGCCGGACATCGCTGCAGTCAAGTGAGTCCCGGCTCACCTTATTCCGCACATAGGCGCGACGGAACCACCCCGCACCCTTATGCAGCGGAAACTCTCGACGTGGGGCATCTGGGCCACACTTCTGATCGGGAACGGAATTTTGCCGGTGGCCAAGAATGGGCAAGCACGAGCAAGGCGGAAAGCCCCGAACAATGGCCGGCAAAAGACCGAAACGGCCTAGAAAACGAAGGCGGCAACCCTCTCCAGGCCGGGAAGAACCGGAACCGCGGCGTCAAACAGCGCCCGGTTCCCGAAATCGCCATGGGAGCGCGTCACGAGGGTGGCCCGCGGCGGCTGCGTGGCAGCGAAAACGCCGACCAGCCGGCCTCCCTCCTTGAGTTGAGCGTACAGCCGGTCCGGCACGATCTCGGTCGCGCCATTGAGGATGATCACATCATAGGGCGCGCTGGCCGGTTCGCCCTCGCCCGCGGCCGCCGTCCGGACCGTGACATTCGCCAGCCCCAGCCCGGCCAGAACCTCGCTCGCCTTCGCGGAGAGCGAGGCGTCGCTCTCGGTCGCCGTCACCTGCCCGGCCAGCCTGGCGATGATCGCCGCCGCATAGCCGGTGGCGCAGCCCACCACCAGAACGTGGTCGCCTTCCTTGATCTCGGCCGCCTGCAGCATCTTGGCCGTGACCGCCGGCTTGATCAGGAATCGCTTGGCCGAAGCCCCCTCGCTGACATCGAGATCGAGGTCGAGATAGGCCAGCGCGCGCTGGCTGGCAGGGACAAAGACCTCGCGCGGCACCGCCAGCATGGCGTCGAGGATCCTGATATCGGTGACGTCGCTGGGGCGCACCTGGCCATCGACCATCTTCTGGCGCGCGGTCGAAAAACCGGACATGAGCGGACCTTGCAAGCGGTGCGGGCGCAAGCCCGCGGGGCGAAACCGCGCCATCTTTGGTACAAGGATCGTCAAAACGCAACATGCTGCCGGGAGCGGCTGAAGCGGGTACGCCACCTCCCCGATGAGCCGGTCCGGGACCCCCCAGCCGGTCTATTCGATGGGCACCGCGAGCCGCCCGATCAACCGCGCCACCTCGTCCAGATGGTCGGAATCATGCTCGGCGATGGCCCGGGAGAGCCGGAGCAGGCATTCGTCGTCGCTGAGTGCCGGAATATCGCTTGGAACGATCGACGGCACCGGTTTTGCGAGTTCGGTCAAGACGTCTGGCATCGAATCACCTCGAGGGTTCGGCTCCGGCACCACCGAAGATCGCCGGCGAATGGGCCCTTTTGACGGCTGACCCGTGCTGAACGCGGGTGGTGGCCATGCGCCGGTCAGGCGCCGGGACCGCGGCCCGATCGTCCGGAAACCCGAGAAATCGTTGTGGCGCAGGCAGTTTCGCCGTCTTCCTGATGACGCGTCGGAACGGGCGATTTCGTCCTTTGCAAGCCCGGAAGGCTTTGTTATACGCAGCCGGCTTGCGAACGATTGTTTCGCCTGTTCCTCGGTAGCTCAGCGGTAGAGCATTCGACTGTTAATCGAATGGTCGCTGGTTCGAATCCAGCCCGGGGAGCCAAAAAGCCAGCTCAGCGCCCGATAGATAGGGATTTCGAACCGGTCCAAGCGACTGCCCTCGTTCAAGTCTGGAAATTTGCAGACTTCTCCCTCTCCCGTCGGATAGGCGCCGGTGCCATCGACCTTGGCGGTGGCGCGGTCTTACGAGACTGTTCCCCTTGATCATTCGCTTCTACCTGAGGCGAATCTGCGTTCCCTTCGCCATGCCCGCTTCCACACACGAAACTGCGGAGCCGCATGGCGAATGCGGCGAGGATACCGCGCGAGCTATTTGAACTTCGCTTTTCCACGTTGCGACAGAAACATGCTCGGTTCTGATCTGGATCCAAAGGAGGCATCCCATGTTCCGCAGGTTGCTGCTCGCCACCGCATCGGTGGTTCTGTTGAATGGCCTAGCGACTCCCGCCAGCGCGGCCAATTGCTGGTTTGTTGCATTCGATCCATGGTCCAGGGAAATGGCGCGCTCGATCGACGGGTATGCCAGCGGCATAAAGAAGAGCGGTGCCTGCCGCCGCGCCGAGCGAAGATGTAATCGAAAGCTCAGGCAGGCATGGAACAAGGGACAGGCGAAGTCTTATGGTTGCAGGAACATAGACGATCTCCAGGCCCGGTGAGGACTTCACGGCCCAACTCAATGGGCACGGCCTCGTCCTTTGCGCGCTTCGGGGACGACGAGGCCGTGGTGGGTTTTCGAAGATTGCGATACGCAACTTCTAGAGGCCGAACGTGGCATCATTGATCGCACGGCGCGCTTGTGTTCTGCCGCCGCTCTCCCGACCTTCACCCCGTCCAGAGTGACGGGGTGTTTTTCGCGGATGCTTCGACCGTTCGTCGTTGCCTGTCTGCGTGTGCCGATGTCCGCCGCGCCGGGCTGCGGCGTCATCCCCTCACTGCTCGAATACCGCCCGTCACGCCTCGCTGAGGCTCGCCTCTTCCGGCGCAGGCGGTTGGTTATGGCGCGGACGTTGGGGATTTCGCCGGGACAAAGGGCGGCTGGCGTCCGGCTTGCGGGCCCTGCACTGCTCCGGCGTCGCCGGCGCGGCGGATGCGGGCTGCGATGCCGACAGCGCCAGCAGGAGACTGGCGCGGCTCGCCTTGGCGAAGGCCCGGTCAAACCTCGCGGTCATGGCCGCTCTCCCGTGTTGACGGCTCGCGAAAGCCGTGGTGGTCTGGGAAATACGGCAAGATTTTTCGGCGAAATGTGATTTTTCTCACAAAGGGCCGCGGGCGGAACCACCTAGGGTGCCCGCGGGACTTTTAAGACATCAGTAACCAAGACGGCCGCGATCGCTCGATCGATAAAACTTGAGCGATCCGTTCAATCTGGAACCAAAACACTTTTGAGATGGTGCGCTCTCGAACGAGGGAGAGCGCCATGAGCGAAGTTGAATACAATCGATTGCTGGAGAGCGTCAGGATGGCGATTGAACCCGCGCCGCAGGAAGGCTTCTTGGCCGAGCTGCCGCTTTTCGAAGAGCCGCCGAAAGCCGCCAATGACAACCAGATGGCTTGGCCGCTGGTGCCGTTTCCGGAAGGCTGGCACGCCGTCTGCTGAAACGCGCGCGGCTTCCTTCGGTCTCTGAGCTGATTAGCGCAAGGCGTTGATTATGTTGATGGAGGCCACGTCGGGAATCGAACCCGAGTGCACGGTTTTGCAGACCGTTGCGTAACCACTCCGCCACGTGGCCCCATTGTAGACTTATCAAGCACTTAGCGGGCATTCCCGAGAGAACAAACCACGAAGTTGGCACCCAATTGGCACCCTGGCGTTTAGCGATTCAGCGCCGCATTGATCGCCGCTGCCGCCTTGGCGTCGGTCTTATTGAACATGTGCGCGTAGACCGCAAGAGTAATTGCCGGGCTCGCATGCCCGAGCCGCTTGCTAATCGTGACAATATCCACATCTGCGGCGATAAGCTGGCTAGCGTGGGTGTGGCGCAGGTTGTGGTAGCCAACGCCCGTAGCATCGCCCCAAGCGCGCGAGACCGACGACGGCGAGCGCGGTTCACCTTCGACGTTCCCAAACAGAAGGCCGTCGTCGGGCAGCTTCCCGGATCCAAGCTTGAGCCGCAATTCCAGTTGCTCCCGCCGGAAGTCGCGCAGTGCGTCGACCAGCAAATCGGGCAAGGTGATGTCGCGGCGGCCGGCCTTCGATTTCGGCACCTTGAACCGGATGCCGTATTTCTTGGTCGCCTCCAGCGCCTCCCGGACCTGAATTACCTTCCCGTCAATGTCCACCCTGCCCCAACGCAGCGCCAACACTTCGCCGAGCCGCATGCCTGTCAACAGCCCGATCATTCCCATGGTGAATAGGCGGTGGCCCCGCATCTTTTCAACGAAGGCCGGCACGTCCTGCACGATCTCCATTTCTTCGCTGGCGACCTTTGGCGCGGCTTCAAGTGCGACCACGTTCTTGGTGACTAGCTCGTTCTTGGTGGCCTCTCGCAGCGCTTTGTTGAGAACGCGATGCGCATGGCCAACGGTGCGGGCCGATAGATCGCCCTTCCCTCGTACCCGCCCGCTTGTCCGCAACGTCGCGTGCCATCCCTCGATATCAAGTGTTCGCAACTTTTGCAGCAGCTTCGCGCCGATATGCGGTACGATCTGGTGCTCGACCAATTGTCGATAGCGTTGCGCCGTCCGTGCGCTGATCTCGCTCGAGGCCTCCCAATGGTCCACGCGAGCGCGCACCCATTCGGTAACGGTGGTCTTGTGAGGCTCTACATATTTGGCTTGCGCGACCGACGCGATCAGCTCAGCCATCTTGACCTGTGCTTCGCGCTTGGTGCCGCGAAACGTGACGAATTGAGAGCGGCGCTCGCCCGTCTTTTCGTCACGGCCGGCATCGAACTTCAGGCGCCAAGAGTGTTTGCCGCGTTGTTGAATGTGGCCCTTCATGATTTCTTCACCTCTGATTTGATTCCAAACGTGCGGCGTATGTCGTCCATCGAATAGGAACGTCCTGAAATGCGGCCGGCCCATTCGTCCGATATCGGACCAAGTTTCCAGCCGCGTTGTGCGGCAAGCTCTTTTGCCTTGCTCGGCTGTTTGTCGCGATCGATCACTTTTGTCTTGCTGATGGGCTCGAGAGTCATCACCTGACGCCAAACATCTGCAAACGCTACCTCCGCCTGCCTCTCTGAGGTTGGCCAAGTTGGAAGTCCGGGAAAGACCTCTTTCGGCGTCTTGATCTCGCCTGCGGGACGAATCCGCTCAAGCAGCATTTGGATAGCGCGAGCGAATGCATCGAACGCAAACGGATCGTTGTGCCACTCTCGATCATCGTCCGAAACACTCGTATCGACGTAGCTGCATCGAAGCGCGAGCAACCGAAGCAAATATGCCAACGCGCGGATCGGGCTAGACAGCTGATCGTTGGCGTATTGCTGCAGGCCCAACTCTAGAATCTTTTCCGAAATCTGTGAAATTGACTTTCCCTTCTCGGCCGCAAGGGCCTCCAACCGTGCGCGCATTTCGGGCGTACACCGGGTCGAGAAGTTGGCGGTCTTGGCTATGGGGTCGAGGGGCTTCCGACCCCCGCCGGGTGCGCGCTTTCTCGGTGCCATGCTCTGTTCCTTATTTTGTATAGCGACTTATACAAATCGCACGAAAACAGTATGGCAGACGCGTCCCGCTTTGTCCATATTAGTTCTCGGTCGAACCAAATAGGAGCTATCGATGGACGACATTCCCCTTACGCTTTCGGTACCGGAAGCGGGTAAGCGATACTTTGAATTGAGCCGTAATGCCGCCTATGCCGCCGCCGAGCGCGGCGAAATTCCAACAATCAAGATCGGAAAGCTTTTGCGGGTGCCCGTTCGCGCCCTCGAACAGATGCTCGACGACGCAGCAAAGAAAGTGGAGGCAGCCTAATGAGCAGCCGCCACTCCATCCGCGGCAGGCGCCGTATCGCCCACGATCTCGGCAAGTCGGAACGCACCGTCTCGCGTTGGGCCAGTAGCGGCCTCCTACGCGTGTTCTACGAGGAGCCGTCACTGAACCGCGTGATGGTGCTGCCGCGCGTCGAGGAGGCCCGCGAGCGCGATCACGAAGCCCGCATTCGCCTCGGCCTGCCGCTTGTCGCCTGGCCCGATGTCGCCTGAAACGACGAAGGCCCGAAGCGCTGGGGCGGCGCCCGGACCTTCAATTCCCCCCAACTTGGAAAAAGAGAGAACATCAATGAAATACAGTTTTGCCGAGCCAACCGCAAGGGCGGCTTACCCCGACAGTCCCGGCACTAAAGCCGGATCACCCGAAACGGCCTTCAAGGCTGCCGATCGCATTGCAGGCATCGCAAGCAGCCATCGCGACATGATCCTGGCTGCGCTCCAGGCTGAGCCTAGTGGCCTCTGCTCCGAGGAGATCGGCAAGCGTGTCGGCCTGACGCAGTATGCCGTCCGTCCCCGGATCAGCGAGTTGTACCGCGACGGCAAGGTGAAGCGCACCGAGGATCGCACAAAGAACGCCGGAGGCAACAGCGTCATGATCTGGAGGGCTCGCCATGACTAAGCCTCTCAATAAGAACGAATTGCCGCTGCCGACCGTTACGGGGAACGCCGAGGTACGCGATCCTGTCGTGATCCCGGCGCATTCAGAGGATGACTTCGACTGGAACAACCCTGACGAGGAGTCGATCGTGTTGCGGGAGCAGCGGGCGACCGCCGTTTATCGCAACCGCAGCGGGGAGGTAATCATCCGCCAACGCAGCTGGCCTGATGAAGATACCTTCGTCTTCATCGCGCCAGAGTTTGCCACCGCCTTCATGGAAGGCATGGCTGAGAAGCTGAGGAAGTAGCCCAGCCGTGGCCAAACACTCCCGCAATAAATCGCCGCGGCATGTGATGATCTTCCATCACCTGATGGACTCCCAGGCCTGGAAGGGCCTGGGAGCTATCCCCCGCGCCGTCTACGTCGACATCGCCAAACGCTACCACGGCAGCAACAACGGCAGGATCGGCTACTCGATCCGCTGCGCCGTCAGAGAACTGCACATCGGCAACGCCACCGCGAAGCGCGCGCTGGATGATTTGCAGGATCGCGGCTTCATCGTGGCGGTGAAGAAGGGCGCCTTCAGTTTCAAGGTTCGCCACGCCAGCGAATGGCGCCTGACGTGCTTCAAGTGCGACGTCAGCAACGAACTGTCCACCAAAGACTTCCTGCGTTGGACGCCGGAGAAAAACAAAGCACGGTTTCCCCAGCGGAAGCGTACGGATGCTGTAGGGGAAGCGATCGGATGCTGCTGCGGAACGAGCCTGCAATCAGATACCGCTGACGGATGCTGTAGCGGAAGCGTAGAGGCCGTTTCTGACACTGCATCGGATGCTGTAGCGGAACACATATATCTACCAGGTAGGTAGCACTTGACTGCGTGTCCCGACGTCCGGTGGCGAAGCAATACGCGCAGCGGGTAATTTCGCTGCATGGCTTCAAGGCGAACTAGCACAAGCGCCAAACTGGCATGCCCCCACGACGGTGCCAATCCCCGAGAATCCTCTGGGGTGGGCAACCGCATGGGGCCTCGCAAAAATTCGCTCTCGGCGGCCGAGGCTGCAATTGCGTTCCTCGAAGGCCTGAAGGTCCCGGAAGGTCCCCTTGCCGGGAAAAAGATCAGGCTGGCCGAATTTCAAAAGGCCTGGATTCGCGGCGCATTGGCTGAGGGTACCTCGATTGCCGCTCTCAGCGTCGGCCGAGGCAACGGGAAGACCATGCTCGGCGCCGGCTTGGCGCTGGCGTCGTTGATTGGCGTTCTCGACAAGCAGCCGCGGCGTTCTGTGCTAATCGCGGCGAAAACGAAGGATCAGGGCGCCATTGCCTGGAAGTACATCGAGGGCCTGGCGCAATCACTTCCGCTCAAGGTTCGCAAGGCTCTGACGTTCGTCCGCGCTCCTCGCTTACAAATTCGCTTCGCGAGTGACGGTGGCGGACACACGCTCGACGTTCTGGCGTCGGACGCGAAGAATGCGCTCGGCTTGTCGCCTGTCTTCGCGTTATGTGACGAAAGAGGTTTTTGGCCGGACGACAAGGGCGACAGCCTCGAGAACGCGATCACCTCGGCGTGCGGCAAGCGCAACGGCAAGGTGTTGCTGATCTCGACTTCGGCGCCATCGGACAGTCATCCATTCTCGCGGCTCCTCGACGATCCTAGCGATGGTATCTTCGTCGCCGAGTATCGCGCACCGGAAGGCCTGACGCCTGACAGCGCGGAGGCAATTCTAGCTGCCAATCCGGGCGCCGCTGAAGGGATCGGTGGCTCTCTCGAATGGCTGCAAGCAGCCGCCAGACGCGCTGTGCAGCGTGGTGGCAGTGCGCTCTCAAACTATCGCCTATTTCATCTCAATCAGCGCTGTTCTGCCGAGAACAGAGCGGTCTTGATCAGCGTCGACCGCTGGCTGGCGTGTGAGGTACAGCCGGCGGCACTTCCGCCGCGCTCCGGGCCGCTCTGTGTCGGTATAGATTTGGGCGGCTCATCGTCCATGTCAGCCTGGACCAATTATTGGCCGCAAACCGGGCGGCTCGAATGCCACGGCGCGTTCCCAACCTCGCCTGAATTGCTGGATCGCGGCCGGAATGATGGTGTCGGCGGCCGGTATCAACAGATGCAAGAAGCCGGCGAGTTGATGGTGTGCGGCCAGCAGGTGGTCGACATCCCCGCGTTCGTTTCCGCCATGATCGGCAAGCTCGAAGGCTACGCCATCCAGTCGATTTGCTGTGACCGATTTCGTCAGAGTGAGTTTCTGGAAGCATTGGGGAAGACGTCCCTCAATGTCGTGCCGACATGGCGCGGACAGGGCTGGAAGGATTCCGCTGAGGACGTCGAGCGGTTTCGTCAGTTCGTCTTTGACAAGCGCATCGCGGTCGCGCCGTCGTTGTTGCTACGATCGGCACTTGCCGATTGCATTACGCTGGTTGATCCGACAGGCGCGGCGAAGATCGCGAAAGCTCGCAGTCACTCCCGCGTCGACGCCGCCACGGCCACCGTAATGGCTATTGGAGAAGGATCGCGCGTTGCAGGCCGCACCATTCGCAAAGCGAAGGCGCCGCAATGGGCATGAACTACAACGATAAGCGTTGGAAGGCCGTACGCTTCGCTGCCAAGCGGCGCGACGGCTGGCAGTGCACGAAATGCGGCTCGCCTGCAAACCTCGAAGTTCATCACCTGATCCGGGCGCGACAGGAGCCCGCACTCGCATTCAGCATGGGCAACGTCGTTACGTTGTGCCGCACCTGTCACATCACCGAAACGCTGGCCGAAAGAGGCCAGCTTCCATCACCCGCGCGCCAAGCGTGGATAGACCTCCTGAAAGGAGACACAGCTTGCTTACCTCAGTGAAGATTCAGAAACGTCAGTCGGAGATTCGTCAGCACCTTGCCGCGTTGGTCGGCAAGGAAAAGCCGGACGAAACCGAACAGCGCAGCATGACTGAGCTCGATACCGAGTACCAAACGAATGAGGCGCGCTTTCGTGCGGCGTTGATCGCCGAGGATACCGAGCGCCGCGAAGCCGGTGCCAGCCTCGAAACCCGTGGCGATCGTGAATATTCCGATCTCGTCAACAAGTTCGAGATGCGCCAGGTGGTGCTCGCTCTCGACGAGGGCCGAGTGCTCGATGGCGCGACTGCTGAAGTCGTGCAGGAGCTGCGAAGCAAAGGAGGTTACCGCGGTTTGCCGATTCCGTGGGCCGCCCTGGAGCGGCGCGTCGGCGAGACAATCGCCAGCGGCATCTTCGACCCGAAGCAGGTACGGCCGGTTATCGATCGACTCTTCCCGGATAGCGCGGCGGCTCGCATGGGCGCGCAGATGGTCAACATCGACACGGGCCTGGTCGAATACCCCCTGACCACCTCAAGCGTTTCGGCAGGCTGGGCGGATGGCGAGACCGCCAACGTGGCGGGGCCGACCGTGTTCGCCACGACTGAGCGCACGCTGTCGCCGGACCATAACCTGGGCATCCAGGTCAAGATCACGCGCAAGTCGCTCAAACAGAGCGGCGACGCTCTGGAGCAAGCGGTTCGTCGTGACATTTCCGGCACCATGCAGGCCGTGCTCGACACTGGCGTGTTCAACGGCACCGGCGCGAACGGTCAGCCCGTTGGTGTGATCTCCGGCCAGGGCACGCACGGCTACGGCACCACCGCGATCAGTGCCGACGCTTCGTCCAGCATCTTCCGCACTGTGGCTGGCACGTTTATGACCGCCAACTCGGCGAACAGCCCGGCGGACGTGAAGGTTCTTATGCATCCCGCTATGTGGAACTTCATGGACTCGGAGCTCGTGACGGGCACCGCGGTTTCCGAGTGGGATCGGCATGTCAAGAATTTCCCCGCGCAGAACAACGTCCTGTCGTCGCAGGCGACGCTGACATCCGCGACCCCGGATACCTCGGTCGCGCTGCTCGCCACGAGTGCGGGCGGTGTCGCTCCGATCTGGATTGGATCATGGGGCGGGATCGATCTGATTCGCGATCCTTACAGCGACGCGCAGAGCGGCATGCTTCGCCTGACGGCTATCGCCACCTTCGACGTGGCGGTTTCACGGCTCGCGCAGTTGCATTTGTTGACCGCGATCAACGTCGAGTAAAACAGATGGAACGCCGGGTTGGCATCGAACTACGCGCAGTCGGCCGGAGGCTGGAGGGCTATGCCGCCGTCTTCCTGCAGGACACGCTCATCCGTGACTTCACCGAGGTCATCCTGCCCGGCGCTTTCACTGACACGCTAAGGGAAGGGCGTGACGTTCTCGCCCTTGCCGACCATGAAGCGAAGGCGGTCCTGGCTCGCACCAGGAGCGGCACGCTTCGTCTTGCAGAGGACGCGCGCGGGCTGCACTTCGATTTCGACGTGCCAAACACCTCGTTCGGCCGAGACATCCTTGAACTGGCGGAGCGCGGTGATGTCGGCGGCGCTTCCTTTGGCTTCACGGTGCAAAAAGACGGCGAGCGCTGGCAAGGCAGCCGCCGCGAGCTTCGCAGCCTCAACCTTCACGAGATTTCGATCGTGAGCAGCTTTCCCGCCTATGACGGCACGGTTGTGCAAGCGCGGCATCGTTCCGAGCGGCTTGATGCCGGCCTGCACCGCACGCTCGCGCGCTGGAGGGCATAATGTTGACCACAATCCAACAGACGGAATCGCTTCCGGCTGACTATCCCGACGCGCCGGATGGCCTCTCCACCGCTGCGGCGGCGCTCGACTCCGACATGATCTGGCAACGGATCGAGACATACATCGCGCACCGCTGGACGTCGCGCGACGTGACGTGGGTCGTCGAGGGCTGCGGCGAGTGGCACCCGCCGCTCACGCCGGCAACGATGGATACGGTCGAAGTCTGGTCGTGCGGCGCGAGCGAATGGGAAACGGCCGAACTAGATGCTTCGCCGCTCGGTGGTTACTACCTTCCCGCAAGTGGACCCTATCGGTTCTCCGCGTCTGTCGGTGGCGGAGTCGTTCCGGCGGCCGTCGATGAGGCGTTCCGGCGGCTTGCCGAATACTTCGCCGCCGAGCCCGGCGCGCCCGGTGCGGCATCCGAGCGAGAAGAGATTCCTGGCGTGAGGACGCACGAGGTGAGCCGCGTGGCGTCATGGATGGCGCGCGCAATGCAGAATAGCGGCGCGGGCGATCTGCTGCGTCCGTATCGGAGGGCTTGACGGTGGGTATTCTGAATTGGTTTCGCCGCACCGAGAAACGTTCCGCCGCGTCCGGCTTTACGGCCGAGATCATAGCAGCTCGCGAAGCGTACATCTCCGGCCGGCGCGGCCTCGCTGAATTGACGGCGACGGCGCAGAGCTGCGTCAGCCTGTGGGAAGGCGGCCTCAGCTTGGCGGCCGTGAGCGGCACCACCATGCTCGACCGGCGCACCATGGCCCTGATCGGTCGCAGCCTGGCGCTGCGTGGCGAAAGTGTCTTCCTGATCCGCGATGGCCTGGTGCCGTGCTCGGATTGGGAAGTGTCGACCCGCAACGGAATGCCGGTTGCTTATCGAGCCTCGATCAGCGAGGCCGGCGGAGGCACCACGCAGACTGCTCTCGCGGGCGAGGTGCTGCATGTCAGGATCGGTTGCGATCCGGTGGCGCCTTATTGCGGGACGGCACCGCTGCGTCGCTCCAGCCTCTCAGCTGGGCTCCTGCATGCCGTCGAAAGCGCCTTGGAGGAGGTTTTCGAATTAGCTCCGATCGGGAGCCAGGTTGTGCCTATGCCCGAACAGGCGGAGACCGACAGCACGGCGCTCGGACGGTCATTCCGAGGTCAAAGGGGCCGAGTCCTGCTGCGGGAATCCGTTGCTGTCTCAGCGGCTGGCGGCCCTGTACCGCAAACCGACTGGAAGCCGGCAAGCCTTTCGCCTGACCTCGAGCGCACGATGTCGACGGAAACGCTTGCGGCTGCGCGTGATGCGGTATCGCAAGCGTTCGGCGTCCTACCCGCCCTGTGGAGCAATCAAGCTCAGGGGCCGCTTGTACGGGAAGCACAACGGCATCTCGCAACCTGGACCCTTTCGCCCATTGCCGCGCTGCTCGCCGAGGAAGCAACCGCAAAGCTAGGCGGCTCGGTGTCCATCGATGTCGTCACCCCGACGGGCGCCGTCGATCATGGCGGCCGTGCACGTGCCTTCGCCGGCATCGTTGCCGCGCTGGCGCAAGCCAAGGAAGCCGGACTGTCGGATACCGATGTGAACGACGCGTGGGAGCGCAGCCTTGGGGACGCATGAGGACGCGCCATGCTTCAAATCTCGCATCAATTGGCGGCGTACCTGCGGTCGCGTGCAGGCCGCCGGTCCACGGAGATCACGCTCGCCGGGACACCGCGCAAGCGCGAAAATCTGAGCCGGAAAGATAATGAAATTCTGGTCCCGCGCGCGATCGAGATTCTGGAAGCCGGACATTCCAGCCGGTTTCAATTCGAGGGCGCGGTGCGACATGGGCTGCGGTCGACCTTCTGCCTCGAAGGCATGACTTGGAGCAAAGCTGACGCTCGTGCGTCTGCCATCGTCAGCGAGGCGCTGCGACGCATCGGTGCGACGCGGCCGATGTGGCACGAAGGTCAGCCCGAGTGGTGCCAGGACGGATACACGGCGACCCGCTACGTTCTTTGCCAGCGCTGCGGAAAGCCTCTCGATGCCGATGCCCGTGACGGAACCAAGTTTTGCAGCCGAACTTGCAATAGCGCCGCTCAGTCGGCGTTCCGGTGGCGGCTCACACAGATCGAGGGCGAGGCCGGCATGCGGGCCGTCATGGCAGCTCGGACCAAATCGCGTCAAAAGTCGGTCGGCGAATACATCTGCGAAGGCTGCGGCACTCGATTCGAGCGGCTATGGAAGCCACAAGGCTATCGCTTTTGCTCGCACACTTGCTCCGGGAAACGGAAATTTGCCATTGAGCCGCGCCCTTGCGCGCAATGCGGAAGGGAGTTTTATCCTTCGCGCGCCCATAACCAGTGGTGTTCGCCTGACTGCCGCCGGGCGGGTGTGAAGGCGTACAATAAGGCTTACCATGCGGTTCCGCCGCCGCCCGAGAGGCCCTGCGCCATATGTGGCCGGCCATTCTGTCCCGCGAAGAAAAACGCGCTCTATTGCAGCGCAGCCTGTAACAATCGTGCGTATCGGCTGCGGGCCACGATCCGGTGCGAGGCGGCGGAGTAGTAACCCCCCGCCGCCCGGCGCGCGGGCTAGTGCAGAACCTCGTCGCTCTCGACTTTGCGGGTGATCGAAGCGCTCGGCGCCTGCATAAGCTTCCCTACCATGCCGGCGAGTTGGTCGGTCGGTACTATCAGCGACAAAACTGATTCGTTGACTGTCTCGCCCCGATCAGACTTGGGAGTGCAGAACACGATCCGAGACGTGCTCCCCATGCTGTCGACGCGCTCGATATTGTGGACGAAAAAGTCAGCGACATTTCCTGGATCAAAGAACCTCATGGCTCAGCCTCCCTGTGCGTTGAAAACGCCGAGGCGGGCAGCCAGTTAGATTCGTGGTATCTGGGGAATCGGTCATCGGCGGCCCGCTTACGGCTGTTGATGGCAAGTCGGTCGGGGTGTTACCAGCACCCCGGCCGGCGCCTAAGCTACGCCGCAAACAACAGAATGGAAAGCACCATGGACAATGACCACGCCGACCTTGAAAACGCGCTGTATCAGTTACAAAAGTCGGTCGATAAGCAGAACGAGCTGCAGGAACAGGCCAACGGGATCATGCGCGGCCTCGTTGGCGCGTTAGAAGAGACCGGGCAGGCGATTGCGGATTTACGTGAAGAGATGTCCAAGCGGAGCAGCTAGTTCGGCTTCGAAAGGCGAACCCGTCGGCCCCGACCATGGATGAGGAGTTGGCACCCGAAATGGCACCCAACTCAATAAAACAGGCCAATACTGCAAGGGACGGGATGGGCGCGGCTCGCTCAGAAACGCCTATGAAATGGGACGTTTCGGTACTGGCCGCCCCTACCCGCTACGGCCGGAATAGTCTTTGCAGACCGTTGCGTAACCACTCCGCCACGTGGCCCCATTGGGGGCGAACTCATATACGGCCTGCCCGGGATAGGCAACCAAGAGCCTGACAGTCCCGGATGACGCGCCGGCTTCGCTCGAACCGCCTTGTTCAAGCCCGCTTGCGCCGGCGATAATCCTTCTTTTTCGGCTTCGGCGCGATCGCCGGCATGGTGTTCTGCACTTCTCGATATCTCGCCAGCATCCGCTCGAAACTGGCGTGCAGCGTCTCGGCGATATCGGGCCGCTTTTCGAGCCCGGACAACAGCATCGCCGCCGCCTCGATGGTCGACAGGCCGTCGCCGCGCGGCTCCTTGCGCAGCTTGCCATAGCGCGACGGCTGCGTGGGCCCAAGGATGACGCGCTGGCATTTCAGCATCCAGGCGTTGCGCCACCACAGCGCCTTGGCCTGGCTCCAGGTGCCGTCGAGCAGCACGATGCCCTCGATGTCTTTCAGGAGGCCGCGTTGGGTCTCCTCGGCCCGGCCCTTGTGGTCGATGGCGACGATATCGCGGTCGGTCTCGAGGTCCGCGACCTTGGCGGAACCGAGATAGAGCACCGCCCAGCGCGAGGGATCGAGCACCCGGCGTCCCAGCGCCTTGGACAGGCTCGGCCACGACAGCCCGATCTTGAGCACCGCGTTCGGAAAATGCAGCGCGGTCAGCCGCGCCGTTCCGAGCGCCCTGTCCTGCTCCTGCGGATGCTGCAGGATCAACAGCGAGATCTTGTTTTCGATCGGCGTGATGCTGTCGCAGATGCACAGCGGCATCGGCTTCTGGCACTGCGGACAGTCCGGCACCACCTCCACGGCGGCGGCCATTTCAGGCTCGGGATGTTTTGACATGGGCCCGCTATACGCTTGCCGGGCCTGCGCTTCAACAACGCAAAGTCCGGTTCAGGCCCTATTCCGCGGGTAACGCGACCGCTTGAGGCCGGGATCGCCACCGCCGCCGCAGCCGGTCGATCAGGAGATAGATCACCGGCGTCGTGTAGAGCGTCAGGACCTGCGACACGAGCAGCCCGCCGATGATGGTGATGCCGAGCGGCCGGCGCAGCTCGGTGCCGGGGCCGGTGGCGATCACCAGCGGAATCCCGGCGAACAGGGCCGCCAGCGTCGTCATCAGGATCGGGCGGAACCGGGCCCTGCATGCCTCGAAAATAGCGTCGGCGGACGACAGGCCGCGATTCCGTTCGGCGTCCAGGGCAAAATCCACCATCATGATGCCGTTCTTTTTGACGATGCCGATCAACAGGATGATGCCGACGAAGGCGATCACGGTCAGCGGCGTATTGGTGACCTGCAGCGCCAGCAGCGCGCCCAACCCGGCGGAAGGCAGCGTCGAGATGATGGTCAGGGGATGGGCCAGACTCTCGTACAGCACCCCCAGCACGATATACATCGCCACCAGCGCGCCGAGGATCAGCAGCGGCTGCCGCCCGGTGGTCCTGTTGAAATCGCCGGCATTGCCATCGAAGCTGCCCCGGATGCCCTCCGGAATATGCAATTCGTCGACCGCGCGCTGGATGTTGGTGGTCGCGACCTCCAGCGGCACATCGGGAAGCAGGTTGAACGACACCGTGGTCGAGGGAAACGACTGCGAATGATAGACCGCGAGCGGCGACAATCCGCGGCTGGTGCGCACCACGGCGGAGAGCGGCACCTGCGCGCCGTTGGCGCCGGCGACGAAGATCTGCTCGAGGTTGGACGGATCGGCCTGGAATTTCGGGTCGATCTCCAGCACCACCATGTACTGGTTGCGCTGGGTGTAGATGATCGAGATCTGCCGCTGCGAGAACGCATTGTTGAGAGCGTTGTCGATGTCCTGGACGCGAACGCCGAGGCTCGATGCGGTCTTGCGGTCGATCGCCAGGGTCAATTGCAGGCCCCCGGGATCGCGGTCGCTGGAAATGTCGGTGATGCCCTCGACGCTCTCCATGCGCTTGCCGACGATCGGCGCCCATTTCTGCAGCAGCGCGAGATCGGGACTGGTCAGCGTGTACTGGAAATCGGAATCACTCTGCCGGCCGCCGGCGCGGATATCCTGCGCCGCAAACATGAACAGCCGGATGCCGGCGACGCGATAGAGATCCTTGCGCAGCCGGTCGATCACGAGCTGGGTCGACATGCCGCCCCGCTCCGCGGGTGGCTTGAGGCTTATGAACATCCTGCCGCGATTGGACCCCCCGCCTCCCGGGCCGCCCTCGCCGCCAAGCATCGACCCGATTCCAGCCACCGCCGGGTCGGCCATGACGATGTCGGCGAGCTGCTGCTGCAGCTTCAGCATCGCCTGGAACGAGGTGTCGGGCGACGCCCGGGTCCCGCCGATCACAAAGCCGGAATCGTCGACCGGGAAGTAGCCCTTGGGCGTTTTGATATAGAGCACCACCGTCAGCGCGATGGTGGCGAAAAACACGATCAGGGTCAGGATCGGAAATCCCAGCACCACGCGCAGCGTCCGCGTATAGAAGGCGACGATCCGCGACAGCGTGCCTTCGACGGCGCGGTCGAACCAGGTGGCGTTGTGGGACGTCGCCTGCTTGATGTAATGCGCGCAGATCATCGGCGTGACCGTCAGCGACACCACGGTGGAAACCACGATGGCGAAGGTCAGGGTCAGCGAGAATTCCCGCAACAGCCGGCCGACAATCCCGTCCATGAACACCAGCGGCGTGAAGGCCGCGATCAGCGACAGGCTGATCGACAGCACCGTGAAGCCGATCTGTTTGGCGCCTTCCAGTGCAGCCTGATACGGCTTCATGCCCCGTTCAAGGTTGCGGTACATGTTCTCGATCATGACGATGGCGTCGTCGACCACGAAGCCGACCGAAATCGCCAGCGCCATCAGCGTCAAATTGTTGATGGAGAAACCGGCCAGCCACATCCCGGCGCAGGTGCCGGCCAGCGCCAACGGCACTGCTACGCCGGCGGCGATGGTCGGCGTGGTCCGGCGCAGGAAGGTGAATACCACCAACATGACCAGGAAGGCCGTCGCCAGCAGCGTCCATTCCATGTCCTCCACGCTGGCGCGGATGGTTCCGGTGCGATCGACCAGGGTCGAGATCTCGACCCCGGCAGGGATCCACTGCTTCAGTTCAGGGATCAGCGCCTTCACGCGGTCGACGGTGTCGATGACGTTGGCGTCGCCCTGTTTTGTAATCTGAATCAGCACGGCCGGCTGCTTGTTGAACCAGGCGATCGAACGGGTGTTGCGCACGGAGTCCTCGACCTCGGCCACGTCGGACAGCCGGACATAATTGCCGTTCGAACTCTTGATCAGGATGTCGCGGAATTCGACCGCGGTCCGCATCTGCCGGTTGGTCGACAGGGTCTCGCTCTGGCGCTCGCCATCGAAGATGCCGACCGGGCCGAGCGGATTGGCGCCGACGATCGCGAGCCGGACCGCATCGGTCGAAATTCCCGCATTGGACAGCGCGACCGGGTTGAGCGCGATGCGGACCGCGGGCTGGTCGGCGCCGCTCACGGTCACCTCGCCCACCCCGGGCACCTGCGAGATGCGCTGGGCGATCACGGTGTCGGCCACGTCATACATCGCGCTCGAGCCAATCGTCTTCGACGTCAGCGCCAGCACGAACACCGGCGCCGCCGCCGGATTGGCTTTGCGGAACCGAGGCAGGGACGGCAGATCGGTCGGCAGATCCGCCAGCGAGGCGTTGATGGCGGCCTGCACGTCGCGCGCGGCGCGGTCGATGTCGCGGCCGATGGCGAATTGCAGCTGGATGCTGGTCGATCCCAGCGAACTCGTCGACGTGATCTGGGTGATGCCGGCGATCTCGCCGAGCCGCCGTTCCAGCGGAGCGGCCACGGTCGCCGCCATGATCGAGGGATCGGCGCCCGGACGCGACGCCGATACCCGGATCATTGGGAAGTCGACATTGGGAACCGCGGCCACCGGCAAAAACACGTAGGCCACCATGCCGACCAGAAACAGCCCGATCGCCAGCAATGTAGTGCCGACCGGCCGGCGAATGAACGGCTCCGAGATCGATGCCATTACTGCATCCCCTCGGTGGCTCCCGCGACCGGCGGTGACGGCACTCCCGGCGCCGGCGGCGGCACCGCCTTTTCGATCCGGCGGTTGAGCCGGTCGAGCGCCAGATAAATCACCGGCGTGGTGTAGAGCGTCAAGAGCTGGCTCAGCAGCAGGCCGCCGATGATGGAAATGCCCAAGGGAAAGCGCAGCTCGGAGCCGGTGCCGCTTTCCACCGCCAGCGGCAATGCACCGAACAGGGCGGCCAGCGTCGTCATCATGATCGGGCGGAACCGGAGCAGGCAGGCCTGCACGATCGCATCCGCCGGCGACATGCCCTGGCGCCGCTCCGCTTCCAGCGCGAAGTCGATCATCATGATGGCGTTCTTCTTGACGATGCCCATCAACAGGATGATGCCGATCAGACCGATCACCGACAGGTCCTGTCCGAACAGCATCAGCGCCAGGATGGCGCCGACGCCGGCCGACGGCAGCGTCGAAAGAATGGTGATCGGGTGAATGTAGCTCTCATAGAGCACGCCGAGCACGATGTAGATGGTGACCAGCGCCGCCAGGATCAGCCACGGCTGGCCGGCCAGCGACTTCGAGAATTCGGCGGCGTCGCCCGAGTAAACGCCGACGATGCTGCCGGGCATGCCGATGCGCTGCTCGATCGATTTGACGGCCTTGACGGCGTCGCCGAGCGCCTCGCCCGGCGCCAGGTTGAAGCTGAGCGAGACCGCGGGAAACTGCGCGTGATGCGAGATCGCCAGCGGCGCCGTGGTGCGGGTCAGGGTGGCCACCGCCGACAGCGGCACCTGCGCGCCGGCCACCCCCGGCAGATAGAGCTTGGAGAGGATCGAGGGATCGCGCTGGTAGACCGGCATCGCCTCCAGCACCACCCGGTACTGGTTGGCCTGCCCGTAGATGGTGGAAATCTGGCGTTGCGCGAAGGCGTCGTTCAAGGTGTCGTTGATCGCCTGGATGCTGACACCGAGCTGGCCGGCGCGCTGCCGGTTGATATCGAGCGAGGCGCGCAGGCCGCCGTCCTGAGCCTCCGACGAGACGTCGCGGAACAAGGGATCCCCGCGCAGTTCGGCCACCAGTCGGTTGGCCCACAGGCTCACCAGCGCCGCGTCGGTACCGGTCAGCGTGTACTGGTATTGCGAACGGCTCGACTGGGTCGAGATCTGTACATCCTGCACCGGCTGGAAATAGATCGTCATCCCCGGGATCGACGCCGTCCGTTCCTTGAGGCGCACGACGACGGCGGAAACGTCGTCACGCCGTTCGCCGCGCGGCTTCAGCGTCATCACCAGGCGGCCGACATTGGTGGTCGGGTTGACCGAACCGGCGCCGATCACCGAGACGACGCCGATCACGTCCGGATCGGCCTGGATCGCTGCCGCCGCCCTGCTCTGCCGTGCCTGCATCTCCGCAAACGAAACGTCGGGACCGGCCTGGGTCACCGCGGTGATCGATCCGGTGTCCTGCAGCGGCAAAAATCCCTTGGGCGCGATGACGTAGAGAACCAGGGTGGCGGCGATGGTGACAAAGGTGAGCAGCAAGGTGGCGCGCTGGCGCTGCAGCACCCACAGCAACGTGCGGTGATAGAATTCGACCATGCGGTCGATGCCCCGGGAGACCGCGGCAAGGCCGGGAACCTGGAACTCCTCGCGAGCATGCTTCAACAGCCGCGAGCACATCATCGGCGTCAGCGTCAGCGAGACCACCGCCGAGGTCACCACCGCGATCGTCAGGGTCAGCGCGAACTCGCGGAACATGCGCCCGATCAATCCCGACATGAACAACATCGGAATGAACACGGCGATCAGCGATACCGTCAGCGAAATGACCGTGAAGCCGATTTCCCTGGCGCCCTTGAGCGACGCTTCCATCGCGGAATCGCCGTTCTCCATGTGACGGACGATGTTCTCGATCATCACGATGGCGTCGTCGACCACGAAGCCGGTGCCGATCGTCAGCGCCATCAGCGACAGATTGTCGAGACTGAAACCCGCGAAATACATGATACCGAACGAGGTGATCAGCGACAGCGGCAGCGCCACGCCGGCGATCAAAGTGGCGCGCAGCGAGCGCAGGAACAGAAGCACCACCAGCGTCACCAGCACCACGCTCAGGATCAGCGTGAACTGCACGTCATGCACCGAGGCGCGGATGGTGACGGTGCGGTCGCTGACCACGGTCAGGGTGATGCCGGCCGGCATGGCGCGCTGCACCTTCGGAATGGCTTCGCGGATCTGGCGCACCACCTCGATGACGTTGGCGCCGGGCTGCCGCTGGATGTCGATGATGACCGCCGGCGTGCCCTGGTACCAGCCGCCGGTGCGGTCGTTTTCCAGCCCGTCGACGATGATGGCGACGTCGCCGATGGTGACCGGCGCGCCGTTGCGATAGGCGATGATGATCGGCTTGTAGGCTTCCGCCGCCGCGATCTGGTCGTTGGCGGCGATGGTGTAGGCCTGCTGTGCGCCGTCCAGCGATCCCTTCGGGCCGGAGACATTGGCGCCGGCGATCGCGGCGCGCAGATCCTCCATCGAAATGCCGTAGGCGGCGAGCCGCGCCAGATCGGCCTGTACCCGCACCGCGGGCTTCAGGCCACCGAGCACCGCGACGCGCCCCACTCCCGAAATCTGACTCAGGCGTTGCGCCAGAATGGTGTCGGCGAGATCGCTCATGGCGCGCAGCGAAATCGTCTCCGACGTCAGCGCCAGCGTCATGACCGCCGCATCCGCCGGATTGACCTTGGCGTAGACGGGCGGATACGGCAGGTTCTTCGGCAGGATTCCGGCCGCGGCATTGATCGCGGCCTGCACGTCCTGCGTCGCGCCGTCGATGTCGCGGCTAAGATCGAACTGCAGCGAAATCTGGCTGACGCCGAACGAACTGGTGGACTGCATCGACGTCAGCGACGGGATCTGGCCGAGCTGGCGCTCCAGCGGTGCGGTGATCAGCGAGGCGATCACGTCGGGGCTGGCGCCCGGCAATTGCGTCGACACCTGCACCGTCGGGAAGTCGACCTGCGGCAGTGCCGATACCGGCAATGCCCAGTAGCCGAGCGCGCCGCCGATCAGCAGCGCGACCCCCAGCAGCGAGGTCGCGATCGGGCGGCGAATGAAGGGTTCCGAGACGCTCATGGCTGTGCGTTCACGCTTGCGAAGTCATGTGTTCAGTTCGGGATTCTGCAGGCGCCGAATGGTTCGGTCATGGCGGCGACTTCGCTCCGCTGCCTGACTTGATGCTCCCCTCCGCCGGTGCCGGTCCGGTCTGCCCCTTTTGATCACCCTCGCCCTTCTTGCCGCGGCGCTCGCTGGCCTTGCCTGCCGCGTCCGGTGCCCGGGTCCGCTTGCGTGGGGCGAGATCGGCTGATGGCGTCTGATCGTCTTTGCCGATGAAGACCTTGGCGCCATCCGACAGATTGGCAAAACCCGTGGTCACGACGCGATCGGAAGCCGTCAGTCCGCTTGATATCACGGCATCGGTTTCGTTCTGCTGCGTCACCACGACCGGCTTGGCCGTTACCACATCCCCCTCGCCGATCACGTAGCTGAAAGTTCCGAGCGGGCCGCGCTGCACCGCGGAGGTCGGTACCACCAGCGCGTTGGCAAGGGTTTCGACCTTCAGCCGGATATTGACGAACTGGCCCGGCCAGAGCTGGAAGTTGGCGTTGGGAAATTCGGCCTTGAGCTTGAGCGTCCCGGTAGTCGGATCGACCTGGTTGTCGATGCCCTTCAGCGTTCCGGTGTCGACCACCGTGACGCCGTCATTGCCGAACACATCGACGGCCAGCGTGCCCCTGGCGGAGGCGGCGTTGACCCGCACGATCTGCTGCTGCGGCAGGCTGAACTGCACGGCGATCGGCTGCAGATGGGTGATGATGACGAGACCGGTCGGGTCGGAAGCGCGGATGATGTTGCCCTGGTCGACCTGCCGCAGCCCGGCGCGGCCCGACAAGGGCGCGATGATTTTGGTGTAACCGAGCATCGCCTGCGCATTGTCGATCGCGGCCTGGTCGGCGTTTACAAGCGCTTCCTGCTGCGCCACCACCGCGCGCTGGGTGTCGGCCTGCTGCTTGGAGCCGGCATTGGAGGCGGCGAGTTGCTGGTAGCGCGCGAGATCGAGCCGCATATTGGCGAGCTGCGCTTCGTCCTGCGCCTTCTTGGCGACCGCTTGGTCGTACTGCGCCTTGTAGATCACGGGATCGATCTCGCCGAGCACGTCACCCTTCTTGACGTCCTGCCCCTCGGTGAAATTGACCGAGATCAGCTTGCCGTCGACCTGGGCGCGCACCACCACGTTGTTGAGCGCGCGGACCGAGCCGACGCCGTCGAGATAAACAGGCACGTCCTGGACGCGCGGCGTCGCCGCCAGCACCGGCACCGGCAGATCGCGCGGCATGCCGCCGCCGCGTCCGGCGGTCGGTTTCTGCTGCAGCGCTGTCCAGCCGATGTAGCCGAGGCCGGCGAGTATCACGAGCGTGAGCGTGATCGAAACCATGCGGCGGACCGCGCTGCGCGCGACGCCTTTGCCGGCGGTTTTCGCAGTGTCCACATCCGGCTTAAAGAGCATCGACCGGTCTTTCCATCCTTGGCTCCCAGCCGCCCCCCAGCGCCTGATACAGGCTGACGATCGCCAGCAGCCGCGCCAGTTGGGCCTGCGACAGCGAATCCTCCGCCTGAAACAACGTCAGTTGCGTATTTAGCACGGTTACGATGTCCGCCGTGCCGGCGCGCAGCTGCTGCTCGGACAGTTGAAACGCCCGCCGCGAGGCCGCCAGAACCTCGCGCTGCAGCCGCAGCCTCTCGGTGGTCTGGCGGATCGCCACCAGCGCATTGTCGACATCGGCAAACGACTGGACCACCGTCTTGCGGTAGGTCTGCAGCAGCTCGTCCTGCCTCGCTTTGGTGAATTCGAAATTGCCCAGAATTCTGCCACCATCGAAGATCGGCTGGGTCAGGCCGCCGACCACGTTGAAGAACGCGGCTTGCGGCTGGAACAACGATGCCAGCGACGAACTCTGATAGCCGCCCGACCCGGTCAGCTGAATCGACGGAAAGAACTGCGCGCGGGCGCTGCCGACATTGGCGGTGGCGGCGGCGAGGTACGCTTCCTGGCGCCTGATGTCCGGCCGCTGTGTCAGCAATTCCGACGGCAGGCCCGGCGTCACCCGCGGCGACGAAATCCGGTTGAGCGAGCCGCCTTTAACGCGCACGCTTTCCGGCGGCCGCGACACCAGCGTGGCCAGGGCGTTGACGTTTTGCGCCAGCGTCTGGCGCAGGGTCGGCACCGCCGCGCGCTGATTGGCCAGCACGGCTTCCTGCTGCGCGACGTCGAGGTCGGTTCCGGTGCCGGCGCTCAAACGCTGCTTGATGGCGTCTAGAATGCGCTGCGCGCTGGCGATGTTGCGTTCGGCGGTTCGAATCCGGTCCTGCGCCGCCAGCACCTGAAAATAGGCGTTGGCAACGCTGACCAGCGCGGTCAGCGCCACCACGTCGCGATCGAAGCGGGTGGCGATGGCAGTCTCTTCCGCCGCCTGCGCGGCGTCGCGGTTCTTGCCCCAGAAATCGAGCTCGTAGCTGGCGCTGAGCGAGGACTGGTAGTTGACGACTTCACGGCCGCCATTGGTCAAGCCGCTGGAACTGGACCCGGAACTGCGGGAATAGGTCTGTTGACCCGTGCCGCTGAGGCTCGGCAACAGCGCAGCACCCGTCACGCGCGCCTGGGCGTCCGCCTGGATGAAGCGCGCGGTAGCCGCGGCGATGTCCAGATTGACGGTCTGGGCTTCCTCCATCAGCGAAGTCAGTTCCGGCGAGCGGAAGCCGCGCCACCAGTCCAGCGTGGGCGGGGCGTCGGTGCGGGTCAATCGCGCGGCCTTGTAGCCTTCAGGGATGTCCAGCGCCGGGTCGGGCAGATCCTTGGTCAGAATGCAGCCCGTGGAACTGACGATCATGCACAGCGCCGCCAGCCATCGTACTGCACGATTTCCGCCCGGAATGGCCGCAAGCCGGCCGGCCGCCGCGTCAGCGCGTTGTCTCACGTCCGCCCTCCGCCGGGCGCAACGCCCGGCATCCGGCGATGCGAGATCCCCCGGACCGATCCGCTCATGACGCTTATGGAGACGGCCTGCGACACGGTCACCGCTGTGATGCTTTCCTTGGAGCCTGATCTCTTGGCACCCGATTCCATCCTAGCCGGGCGATGCCGGGGCGGACAGTCCTGTTCGGCCCGTTATCCCGGCGCCGTTGCCGACGGCAACGGAGGAAAAAGCCTACTTGCGCCCTTGCTTCAAGGGTTTTTGACGTTTCGATGCGCCCGGAAGGCGCGGCAGCCTTACCAAGATTTCATGTGGCGCGACGGTCGCGGCGCTCGAGTTGATGTGCAAGACCGGGTCAGCTCGCGAAACCCGTCACCCGCCCGTGATCCAGACAGGAATTTTCATCGTTACAGTCCTGCGTTCACCAGATGCGATCGATGTCGCTGCGGCATTGCTCCAGAATTGGGCATTCCAAGATGATTTATGTCACCGCTTACTTGTCCACCCTGGTGGTTTTCGTGTTCGTCGACATGGCCTGGCTCGGAACGATGGCCAGCCGATTTTATCGCCCCACGCTGGGCGATATCATGCTCACGACCGTCAACCTGCCGGCAGGAATAGCGTTCTATCTGATCTACCCGGTCGGGCTGGTCTATTTCGCCATCCTTCCAGCGCTGAAGTCCGGTAGCCTCGCTCAGGCCATGCTTGGCGGCGCGCTGTTCGGTTTCTTCACCTACATCACCTACGACCTGACGAACCAGGCGACACTGCGGAACTGGACCACGCAGCTCACCCTCGTCGATGCGGGTTGGGGAACACTGCTCGGCGCCATCGCGGCGGCGGCAGGCTACTGGGTGACGGTCAAGCTCGCGGTCTGACCTGCGATCATCCCTTGGGGATCGGAAAGAACGCCCGCGTGCGGGCCTGCAGTGCGCGAAATTGCTCGCCGCGCGTTCGCAACATGTGCGCCTCAAGCGGCGGAATGCCGGAAACATGGACCAGCACCCAGTACATGCAGGCGGGCGCCAGCAGGCTGATCCAGCCAAGCGGGTTGGCTCCTGACAGATCGATCGCGATGACAGGATAAGCGAGCCAGCACAGCCATTCGAAGAAGTAGTTCGGATGGCGCGACAGGCTCCAAAGTCCCGCCTCGCAAATCCGCCCGCGATTGGCGGAATCGGACCTGAACCGGCGCAATTGCCAGTCGGACACCGCCTCCCCGGCCAGCGCGCCGATCAGCAGCGCCATCCCCAGGAAATCCTGCCAACCGAGATTTGGCGGCGTATTGTGTGCCGCAAGTGCTACCGAGATCGCCAGGATCAGGCCGACCGCCGCCTGCGACTGCAGCTGCAGGAACATCCGCCGATCGGCATTAGCGCCCCATTGCCTGATGAGATCCCGGTAGCGCGGATCGTCGCCGACTTCGCGGGTGCGCAGCAGAATGTGCCCGCCGAGGCGCAGCGACCAGAACGCGATCAGCGCGGCGACCATGATCTGGCGTGCGTCGGGGGGATGATTTGCGCCGGATGGAGTCAGGCTGCCAAGCGCGGCCACCGTGCCGGTTCCAAAGGTCCAGCAGACGTCGATCCAGCCGGTATGCCCCGTGGTTCGTTGCACCTGCCAGGCGACGGCCATGATCGCCGAGAGTGCCACTCCCATCGCCGCCGCAAGCAAGGCCAGCTCGAGCAGACTCATGTCGCATCTTCCGTAGGGTACATGCTCATGGCAGCGGCTCGCGAAATCACATCCGGATCAACGGCTGCAGCAGGCGGCCGATCATGCCATTCAGTTTGAGATCGCCCTGCATTGCGACCAGACAGATGCAATCCTCTGCCGAGTCGATCATGATCTCGTGATCGTCAGTGCCGTCACCGAAATCGAAATCCCCCGGCCCGAAATGCCCGCCGGCATGAACAAAGCTTCCCGACAGCACGCAACTCATTTCGAAACCGGTATGGGTGTGCTCGATCATCTTGGTGCCCGGCCGGGATCTCAACAGAAAGACCCGCGTCGCGCTGGCTACGGGCAGCTGAATGGCACGCAAATGCACCTTGGGAGCGATCCACCTCCATGGTCCGGCGGAGTATTCGCGCACAAACGGGGGCAGACCCGGTACATCAGCCAGCCCTGCACCAACTCGGGGCGGCACTGCGAGGGAAGAACCAGGCCCGTCCAGCCTCGCTTCGACGGCCGCCAGGGCACCGACGGACATCGCAGTCGGCGGCAGATCGGCCAGCACCAACCCGCCGACATGCTCCATCGTGCGCACCATGGCGCGACAATGCGGACAACCGACAAGGTGTGTTGCCACAGCTACGTGCTGGCCCAGATCGAGCAAGCCCGCCGCAAACGCCACCAGCAGTTCCTCCGGGGGGTGGTGATGGATCGTCATGAGAAGTCACCCAGCTGTCCACGCAACCGATTCATCGCCAGCCGCAGTCGCGACTTGACCGTTCCGAGCGGGATCTGAAGCGTCTGCGCAATTTCCGCATGGGCCTTTTCATCAAAAAAGGACAACTCGATCACCCGCAGTTGATCCTCGGACAAATGGGTCAGGGCGTCCCTCACCCTCGATTCCACCTCCGACGCGGCCAGGCCCGCATCCGGTTGCGGCCCTTCATCGACGTGAAACTCGGGGTCGATCTCGACCGTATGATCCCTGCCGCCGCGCTTTTCCCGGCGGAGGACATCGATGCGCAGATTGCGGGCGATCGTGAATATCCACGCTGCGGCCCCAACGCTCCCGGGATCGAACAATCGCGCCTTCGACCAGACCGCCAACAAGGCTTCCTGCGCGAATTCATCAGCGCTTTGTTCGCTGGCGCCGGAACGCCGCATGAAGGTTTTGATCCGCGGCGCAAAGTGTTCGAACAACGCCGCGAACGCCGCGCGGTCCCCGCGCGTCGCCACGGCCTCGATCAGGGCGGCCCACCTCGCAGCGTCCGACGTCGCGCCGTTGGGTGTCTCGTTCACCATGCTGCCCGCACGCTCCGATCTGCCACCGCATGCCGGACGTGAGTACCGGATCGCCGTGGCGCTGGCCAGAGCGCCGCGAGATGGAAGATGTCGCGCCAGCGTTTGCATACCGACAAAACGCAGACTTGCCCGGTTTGGATCACTCGAGGTGATCCAAACCCGCTTGCGGTTCGTTTCAAGTAGGGCGTTCGCCGGCCGAGCGGCCCGCTGGACAGGCTGAGGCGATGGAGTGGACTTCGTGCGGGATGGTATCCGATTGAAGGTGGCGGTGGTTGGAACCGGGATTTCCGGCCTGGCCGCCGCATGGCTGCTGAGCCAGCGCCACGATGTGACGGTGTACGAACGGGCCGAACGGATCGGCGGCCATGCCAATACCGTCGTTGCGCGGGTCGGTGGGGATAGCATCCCCGTCGATACCGGCTTCATCGTCTTCAATCGACAGGCCTATCCCAACCTGTCGGCGATGTTCGAGCACTTGGGGGTTCCCACAAAAACCTCCGACATGTCGCTTGCCGTGTCGCTGCATGACGGCGCTCTCGAATATTCCGGTACCGGCCTGCAAGGCCTGTTCGCACAGCCGGGCAACCTGTTCCGTCCACGTTTCTGGTCGATGCTGCGCGATCTCGTGAAATTCTACCGGCAGGCGACGCGGGATGCGGACCTGTTGAAGGACGAAGCCATAAGCCTCGGCGACTATCTCGCGGCCGGCGGCTATGGCGCCGCGTTCCGGGACGATCACTTGCTGCCGATGGCCAGCGCGATTTGGTCGGCGCCGCCGAGCGAGATCCTGTCATTCCCGGTCGCGACCTTCCTTCGCTTCCATCGTAATCATGGCCTGTTGCAGCTTTCCCGGCGTCCCGCCTGGGAAACCGTGGTTGGCGGAAGCACCGTGTATGTGCAGCGGCTGATTCAGCCCTTTGCCGACTGGATCAGGCTCGACACAGGAGTCGTCGCGGTTCGGCGTGTCCCCGACGGTGTCATCGTGACGGACTCGCGCGGCGAATCGAGCCGCTATGACCATGTCGTCATGGCTACGCATGCCGATCAGGCCTTGTCGGCCCTCGCCGATCCGACGGCGGACGAAACCGAACTGCTCGGCGCGTTTCGCTACAGCCGCAATCTCGCCGTGCTGCACTCGGACGCGAGTTTCATGCCACGGCGTCGCGCGGCTTGGTCGAGTTGGAACTATATCGGTTCAGGCGATGCGTCCGCCGACAAGGTCGCCGTCACCTATTGGATGAACCGGCTGCAAGGCATTCCGGATCGTTCGCCGCTGTTTCTCACGCTCAACCCGCCGCGTGCGCCGCACGCGGCGACGCTGTATCGCAGCGAAATTTACCATCATCCGATCTTCGATGCCGCCGCGATAGCGGCGCAGCGCCGGCTCTGGTCGCTGCAAGGACAGGGCAACGTCTGGTTCTGCGGCGCTCATTTCGGTGCGGGTTTCCATGAAGACGGACTGCAGGCCGGCCTCGCCGTCGCCGAACAGCTCGGCGGGCTGCGGCGACCGTGGAAGGTGCCCGACGAGTCCGGACGCATCGTGCTCGGACGCAAGGCCGTGGGCGCGGCGATGCTGGAGCTGCAGCCATGAGTTTCCGATCGGCGCTCTATGTCGGCGCGGTGATGCACCGGCGGCTGCGGCCCAAGGTGCATCACTTTCGCTACCGCGCCTTCTGGCTGCTGATCGACCTCGATGAACTGCCTGTGCTGACCGCCCGGCTGAAACTGTTCTCCCACAACCGCTTCAACCTGTTCGCATTGCACGAGGCAGATCTCGGCGACGGCAGCCCGACACCGCTTCGCATCCAGGCCGAACGGCTGCTGACGGAAGCAGGTATCGACATTGCAGATGGCGCGATTCGCCTGCTCTGCATGCCGCGAACGCTCGGCTACAGCTTCAATCCGATCAGCATCTATTACTGCCACCGGCCCGGCGGCGAACTCGCCGCGATCATTTACGAAGTCCACAACACCTTTGGCGAGCGCCACTCCTACGTTGCCGCGATCGAAGCCAGCTCCGGCGAGATCCGGCAAAACTGCCGCAAGGCGTTCTACGTATCGCCGTTCATGGATATGGACCTCGTTTACCACTTTCGGCTGATCGAACCCACCAGACGCGTCGCGGTCGGCATCAACGCCAGCAAGGGCGGCGAACGCGTCCTTCACGCCAGCCTCGCCGGGCTTCGCCGCGAACTGACCGACCGTGCGCTGCTGCAGACCTTTGTCGGGATTCCGCTGATTACCGCAAAAGTCACCCTGGCGATCCATTGGGAGGCGCTGCGCCTCTGGCTGAAAGGAATGCGGTGGCGCACCAGACCTGTCGCGCCCACGCGCAATTCCACCACCGCCATCAACACGTCAAACCGGATCGATCCGCATGTCGTCTGAAAACCAACAAACCGCGCCCCGGTCGCTCGACCTTTCGGGAACATCGACGTCGCCTGCCCTGCTCAAATCCTTCATGCAGCGCGTGCTCCGCAAGGTCGACTGCGACGAGATCCTGCTGCAGACGCCGGGCGGGCGGCGCATCCTGATCGGCGGCAAGCGATCGGGCGAGCAGGCACAGCTGACGATCCATAGCTGGAAATGCATGATCCGACTGTTGACCAGCGGCGATCTCGGTTTTGCCGAGGGCTATCTGGCGGGCGAGTGGTCGACGCCCGATATCCACGCATTCCTGCGCGCCGCGGGACACCGTTCAGGCGACAGCATATCGTTCGAGAGGTTGAAGCCGCCTCAGCCCCTGACCAGAATTCGTCACGCATTGAACCGCAATACCAGGCGCGGCAGCCGCCGAAACATCGCGGCCCACTACGATCTCGGCAACGCCTTCTATCGATTATGGCTCGATTCAAGCATGATGTACTCCTCCGCGATTTATTCGTCGCCGGACGAGTCTCTCGAGAATGCACAGCGCACCAAGCTTGATCGGGTGATTGAATGTCTCGAACTGGATGGTGGCGAACGCATCCTGGAAATCGGCTGCGGTTGGGGCGGGCTTGCCGAGCGCATCATCGAGCGCACCGGTAGTCATGTGACCGGATTGACGCTGTCCACCGAACAACTCGCCTATGCGCGACAGCAACTGGCCCGGCGCGGCTTTGCCGAAAAATCGGACCTGCGGCTTCAGGATTATCGCGACGCCGGCGGCACTTACGATCGTGTGGTGTCGATCGAGATGCTGGAAGCCGTAGGCGAGGCCTATTGGCCTACATTCTTCGCAAATCTGCGGCAACGGCTGAATCCGCAGGGTGCGGCCGTCCTCCAGGTAATTACGATCGACCAAAGCCGCTTCGAGAGTTACCGCCGACGACCGGAATTCATTCAACGCTACATTTTTCCGGGCGGCATGCTGCCGACGACGGGCATTCTCGAACGACAGATCGGCCAGGCGGGATTGCGATTGGTTTCCTCGGAGTTCTTTGGCGACAGCTATGCGCGCACACTGGCCGATTGGCACACCCGGTTTCTACAGGCATGGCCTGATATCAGCGCCCTGGGGTTCGATCTTCGCTTCAAGCGGATGTGGGAATACTATCTGGCCTATTGCCGACTCGGCTTCGAAATCGGCGTGCTGAACGTCGGGCTCCATAAAATCGAACGGCAATAATGAAGCTTGGCTTGCCGTCAGCTGCGGCCGAAAGCCGGCGCGGTAATCGGTACCGCAGGCGCCGCCTTCCAGAAGACCTTTTCAGGCAATTTTATTCCATGCCAAGCCCGGTCAGCAGCAGAGCTTTGATCCGCGGCTCCTCGCAGCATGCTCGCAGGTATGCTCTGCGCTGGCTTGTATGCACTGCAGCCGTCCTTTAGGGTCATCGGCGGTGAGGAAACAACTGGCAAATTTCAGGACATGACCTTCAACAACGACGTCGTTCAGGCGATCGGCAACACGCCGCTCATCAAGCTGAAGCACGCCTCGGAGGCGACCGGCTGCACCATCCTCGGCAAGGCCGAGTTCATGAATCCCGGCCAGTCGGTCAAGGACCGCGCCGGCAAATGGATGATCCTGGAAGCGGAAAAGCGCGGCGACCTCAAGCCCGGCGGGCTGGTGGTGGAAGCGACCGCGGGCAACACCGGCATCGGCCTTGCCGTGGTGGCGAGCGCGCGCGGGTACCGGACCCTGATCCTGATCCCGGAAACCCAGAGCCAGGAAAAGAAGGACATGCTTCGCCTGTGCGGCGCGGAGCTGGTCGAAGTACCTGCCCTGCCCTACAGCAATCCCAACAATTATCAGCATGTCGGCAGGAGGCTGGCCGCGCAATTGCGCAAGACCGAGCCCAACGGCGTGCTGTTCGCCGATCAGTGGAACAATCTGGATAACGCCAAGGCGCATTACGATTCGACCGGCCCCGAGATCTGGGAACAGACCGGCGGCAAGATCGACGGTTTCATCTGTTCGGTCGGCACCGGCGGCACGCTCGCCGGCACCAGCCGGGCACTGAAGGAAAAGAACAAGGACATCGTCGTTGCCTGCGCCGACCCGCATGGTTTCGCGATGTATGAGCTGTTCAAGAACGGCAAGGCCAAATCGACACCGGGCGATTCGATCACCGAGGGCATCGGCCTCGGCCGCGTCACGCCGGTGGTCGAGACCGCCGTGGTCGATGACGCGTTCCTGGTTTCGGACGAGGAAGCCGTGACCGTGATCTACGATCTGCTGGAGCATGAAGGCCTGTGCCTCGGCGGCTCCACCGGCATCAACGTCGCCGGCGCGATCCGGCTCGCCAGGCAGCTCGGGCCCGGCAAGACCATCGTCACGATCCTCTGCGATTCCGGGGGCCGCTATCAGTCAAAACTGTTCAATCCGGCCTTCATGCGCTCGAAGAACCTGCCGGTGCCGGCCTGGCTCGAGAAGCGCAGCCAGATCGAGTTGCCGTTCGAAAAGGTGTGAGCTAACAGCAACGAACTCCGACCTCATCCCCGCGCAACGGCTTCGTCGTTGTCGCTGGAGGAGCCGCGCACGCTTCGCGCGGCGTCTCGAAGGATGGCAACAGGCAATGTGCTGGATGGTTCGAGACGCGCATCAGGCGGTGCCTGACGCGCTCCTCACCATGAGGCAGAAACATCACCGCAAGATCTGGCTCAGGAACAGTTTCGTGCGCGAATGCTGCGGATTGGCAAAGAAATTCGCCGGCGTGTTGGACTCGATGATCTGGCCGGCGTCCATGAACACGATGCGGTTGGCCACTTCCCTGGCAAAGCCCATTTCGTGGGTCACCACCAGCATGGTCATGCCTTCCTCGGCGAGATCGACCATGGTGTCGAGCACTTCCTTGACCATTTCGGGATCCAGCGCCGAGGTCGGCTCGTCGAACAGCATCACCTTCGGACTCATGGTGAGGGCGCGGGCGATCGCGACGCGCTGCTGCTGGCCGCCGGACATCTGGCCGGGAAACTTGTTGGCCTGATGCGGGATCTTGACCCGCTCGAGATATTTCATGGCCGCGGCTTCGGCGTCCTTTTTCGGGATGTTGCGCACCCAGATCGGCGCCAGCGTGCAATTGTCCAGCACCGTCAGATGCGGGAAGAGGTTGAAACTCTGGAACACCATGCCGACCTCGCGCCGGACTTCGTCGACGCGCCGCAGGTTCGGCCCGAGTTCGATGCCGTCGACCACGATCTTGCCTTCCTGGAATTCCTCCAGCGCATTGATGCAGCGGATCAGAGTCGACTTGCCCGAGCCCGACGGACCGCAGACCACGATGCGCTCGCCTTTGGCGACATCGAGGTTGATGTCACGCAGCACGTGGAAATCGCCGAACCATTTGTTGAGGCCGTCGATGGAGACAATCGGGTTGGCGGTCATGTGATCACTCAGTTCCGGCGGTGTGCATTGAGCCTGTTCTCGACGAACAGTGAATAGCGCGACATTCCAAAGCAGAACACGAAGTAGACCATGCCGGTGAAGGCAAAGCCCGTGAACAAGGTCGTCGGCGTCGACCATACCGGGTCGCTGAAGGATGCCCGCAGCTGTCCCAGCAGATCGAACAGCGCCACGATCGAGACCAGCGAGGTATCCTTGAACAGCGCGATGAAGCTGTTGACGAGGCCGGGGATGACGTGGCGCAGCGCCTGCGGCATCACGATCAGCCCCGTCGTCTTCCAGTAGGACAGGCCGAGCGCGCTTGCCGCCTCGCTTTGCCCGCGCGGGATCGCCTGCAGGCCGCCCCTGATGACCTCGGCCTGATAGGCCCCGGCAAACAGCGCGATGCCGATCAGGGCGCGCATCAGTCCGTCGATGGTGAACCCTGCGGGAACGAACAGCGGCAGCATGTAGGTCGCGAAGAACAGCACCGTGATCAGCGGCACCCCGCGCCAGAACTCGATGAAGGCGATCGAGAATATCCGGATCAATGGAATCGTCGAGCGACGGCCGAGCGCCAGCGCGATGCCCACCGGCATCGACGCCACGATCCCCGTCACCGAGACCACCAGCGTCACCAGCAGGCCACCCCACAGCCGCGTATCGACCACCGGCAGTCCGCCGCGGTCGAGGCCCATGACCGCGATGACGATGCCGATTCCCGCAAAGACCGCCAGGCTGACGATCAGCGCGCGCCAGCCGGTGCGCACGCCGCCGCCCGCGAAGAACAGCAGCAGCGAAACGATCGCGGCGGTCGCGGCGAAATCGGCCCAGACCGGGCTGTCGGACGCCTGGATCTGGTCGCGCAGCCAGGTCAGCGGCCACAGCACATAGAAGATGACGGTACTGATCAGGACCAGGAGCTTGCCAAGCAGCCAGAGTACCGGTCCGATCACCGCGATTGTTTCGCTGACATTGGCAAGTTTGGCGCCGCCGTCGCCGATGCTGTCGTTGAATCCCCCCAGCAGCGCGGCGGTCCAGCTCACGCCAAATCCCTTCAATCCGCCGCCATGCAGCAGGAAGAATGCGACGACGGGAAGTGCAATAAAGAACAGGCCCGCATTGAGACCCTTGGCCGGCAGTCGCGGAATCAGCAGCGGCAGCAGCAGTACGGCGGCGAGCACAAAGGTCAGGTTGACCCGCCACCGCTCCGCCTCCGGATAAAAGCCGTAGATGAACTGGCTGAATTTCGCCTGCACGAACGGCCAGCAGGCTCCGACGGTGCGTTTCGCGGTCTCCTCGAGGCATGCGGTGCGGTCGGTACCGGTCCAGACCGCATCGATCAGCAGGAACTTTACCGTGGGAACGATCGTGACCCACAGCAGCAGGACGCTGACGATGGTGAGCAGAATGTTGGTCGGGGAATTGAACAGCCGGGTGCGCAGGAACCCGACAAAACCGGTGGTCTTGATCGGCGCGGCGCGCTCCGGAACCAGATCCTGGCGGATGAAGGCCGGGGTCGAAAGTTCGCTCTCCAACTCGCTCATGGGCCGAGGCTCCGTCCAAGCCGCCATCCGTAAAAGCTCATGATCGCACTGGTCACCAGCGAAATCACCAGATAGACGCCCATGGTGATGGCGATGATCTCGATCGCCTGCCCGGTCTGGCTCAGCGTCGTGCCTGCGAACACCGAGACCAGATCGGGATAGCCGATCGCGACCGCCAGCGACGAGTTCTTGGTGAGGTTGAGATACTGGTTGGTGTGCGGCGGCAGGATCACCCGCATCGCCTGCGGCACCACGATCAGCCGCAGCGTCGAGCCGCGCTGCAGCCCCAGCGAGGAGCCGGCTTCCATCTGCCCCTTGTGCACCGACTGGATGCCGGCGCGGACGATCTCGGCGATGAAGGCCGCGGTATAGGTCGACAGCGCCAGCGTCAGCGCCACGAACTCCGGAATGACGCGCGAGCCGCCGGCGAAATTGAAGCCCTTGAGTTCGGGATATTCAAACTTGACCGGCGCGCCGAACAATAGCGCGCTCAGCAGCGGCAGGCCGATCAGCATCCCCAGCACATAGGGCAAGGTCCGGATCATCCGGCCATGGTCGAACAGCTGCTTGCGGGCGTAGCGCTGCAGCAGCAGGGTGGCGATCACCGCAATGACGATGGCGGCCACGAACGGCTCGAAGCCGGGATTGCCGATCGGTCTTGGAACGACGAAACCGCGGTTGCTCAGAAAGAAGCTGTCGAACAGCGAGATGCTCTGCCGCGGGCTCGGCAGCGCCGCCAGCACCGCCAGATACCAGAACAGGATCTGGAACAGCAGCGGCAGGTTGCGGATCAGTTCGACATAGCCGCCGGAAATCCGCGACAGCAGCCAGTTCGGCGACAACCGCCCCAGCGCCACGAGAAACCCGATCAGCGTGGCGAAGAAGATGCCGATGATCGAGACCAGCAGCGTATTGAGCAGGCCGACCAGGAACACACGGGTATAGGAGTCGGATCCGGAATAGGGAATCAGGGCCTGGCTGACGTCAAACCCCGCCGTATTCGCCATGAAGCCGAAACCGGCCGTGATCCGCTGCGCCTGCAAATTGGCGCGGGCATTGGCGACGATCTCGTAGCAAAGCCAGGCCAAGGCAGCGACGAACAGGATCTGCAGCGCAAAGCCGGCCCAGCCGGCCCTGCCCCCGAGCGCGCGCTGCAGTTTGGCGGTGAACTGCGGCGGCGGTTTTCGGGGCTCGATGCTCATCGCCGCAGCCTCCGGGCCAGCGATCAGCGGATCGGCGGCGCGTACTGGATCCCGCCCTTGTTCCAGAGCTGGTTAAGCCCGCGGGCGATCCCGAGCTTGGAACCAGGGCCGACGTTGCGATCGAACGATTCGCCGTAATTGCCGACCGCCTTCACGATTCGCAGCAGCCAGTCCTTGGTCAGGCCAAGCTGTTCGCCGAGATTGCCGTCGGTGCCGAAGGCGCGCCGGAGTTCGGGCTTGTTCGATTTCGCCAGTTCATCGGCGTTCTTCTGGGTGATGCCGAGTTCTTCGGCGCCCACCATCGCAAACAATGTCCACTTGACGATATCGAACCACTGGTCGTCGCCATGACGCACCATCGGGCCGAGCGGTTCCTTCGAGATCACCTCCGGAAGCACGACATGGTCGGCGGGATTGGCGACCTTCAGCCGCTCGGCATAGAGCTGCGAGACATCAGAGGTGAAGACGTCGCAGCGCCCGGACTCGTAGGCCTTGATGGTCTCGTCGGCGGTTCCGAACGCGATCACCTCATACTTCATGTTGTTGCCCTTGAAGTAGTCGGCGAGGTTCTGCTCGGTCGTGGTGCCGGTCTGCACGCAAACCGAGGCGCTGTTGAGTTCCAGCGCCGAATTCACTTTGAGCGACTTCTTCACCAGAAAGCCCTGGCCGTCATAATAGGTCACGCCGGTGAAATTGGCGCCCAGCGAGGTATCGCGGGAAAGCGTCCAGGTCGTATTGCGCGACAGCACGTCGATTTCGCCGGATTGCAGCGCGGTGAAGCGATCCTTCGCCGACAACGGCACGAATTTGATCTTGGTCGCATCGTTGAAGATGGCGGCGGCGATCGCGCGGCAGATATCGACGTCGAAGCCGGTCCAGTTGCCCTTGTCGTCGGGGGACGAGAAGCCCGGCAGGCCCTGGCTGACGCCGCAGGACAGCATGCCCCGGTCCTTGACCGTCTTGAGCGTTTGCGCGGTGGCGGCCTCGGTGGAAAAGGCGGCGGCGAGAGCAAGGGTGAAAACCAGCGATACACGTTTCATGGCAAAGGCCTTTCAAGGGTCGTCCGGAACGGTTGCCTATTCTCGCGCACGCCGACGGGCCGATCCGATAATCCATCCCTGCAAACGGCATGCCTGACAGGCAGTTCGATGCGCAGTCCGGCCAGGCGATGGATCGGCGGTCGCGGCAGGCCCCTCAACGTGCAGCGACTGAATAGTTCGCGTGCATCACAGAACGACTGGCGTGCCGGGTCAAGGGGTTGACGGCTGTCTTCCCTGTCCTGTTATTAGCCGACCGCCCCGAGCCCGCCGTCCGGCGGGGATTTCGAAGGTTGCGGCCGGGCAAAATGATGGCGGCGAGCGCATGAGCTTTTCTGAGGACGGCGGACCGACGAGCCCGCTCAAGGCCGACACCCTCTTGGTGACGGCGGGCCGCGACACCAAGGCGCAGAAGGGCTTCGTCAATCCGCCGGTGGTCCACGGTTCCACGGTGCTGTATCCGACCGCCGCGGACCTGCATGCCCATCGCGGCGAATACCAGTATGGAAGACGGGGAACCCCGACCACCAAGGCCCTGCAGCAAGCGCTGATGGCGCTGGAGGGACCGCAATGCGCCGGCGTCGGCATCGCGCCCTCGGGGCTGGCCGCGATCACCACCACCCTGCTTGCGGTGCTCAAGGCCGGCGACCATCTGCTGGTCTGCGACAATGTCTACCGTCCCACCCGCAATTTCTGCAACGGCATCCTGACCCGCTACGGCGTCGAGACCAGCTATTTCGATCCGCTGATCGGCGCCGGCATCGCCGGCCTGTTCAAACCCAATACAAGGGCGGTGGTGATCGAGGCGCCGGGCTCGCAATCCTTCGAAATGCCGGACATTCCCGCGATATCCGCGGTCGCGCATGCGCGCGGCGCGCTCGTCATCGACGACAACACCTGGGCGACGGCGCTGTATCACCGCTCGCTGGAGCAAGGCGTCGATATCAGCATGCAGGCGGCGTCCAAATATATCGGCGGCCATTCCGACATCATGTTCGGCACCATCGCGGCCAATGCCACGGCCTGGCCGCTGGTGGCCGAGGCGATCCAGCTGCTCGGCGTCTGCGCCGGGCCCGATGACGTATTCCTGGCGCTGCGCGGCCTGCGCACGCTGTCGGTGCGGCTGGCGCAGCATCATCGCTCCGGTCTCGAAATGGCCCGCTGGCTGGCCGGCCGGCCCGAGGTCGTCAGGGTGCTGCACCCTGCCCTCGAAAGCCATCCCGGCCATGCGATCTGGAAACGGGATTTTACCGGCGCCTCCGGCCTGTTCAGCATCGTGCTGCAGCCCAAGCCGCAAGCCGCCGTCGACACCCTGCTCGACACCGTCAAGCTGTTCGGAATGGGCTATTCCTGGGGCGGATTTGAAAGTCTCGCCATTCCCTTCGACTGCGCGCCCTATCGCACCGCCACGGAATGGGCGCCGGGCGGCCCGGCGTTGCGGCTGCATATCGGACTGGAGGATGTCGAAGACCTCAAGGCCGACCTCGAACGCGGATTTGCGGCCTTCAACGCCGCGTAGACCATCCTCCCGGAGCTTCAGACCGACCTCGCCCGGCAAGCGACTCGGGCACACCCGGAAAACGCGGCGACGGCCTATTGCGCAAGCAGGGCCAGCGTCCTTTGGTCCGGCTTGCCGCCGTAGAACTTCGCGAGCGCTTCGGCGAATTCCGGGTCGGAAGACACCGCACCAAACAAGGTCATCGACGAGCGGAATTTGACGTCATCGGGACTGCCGAGAATTTCGCGGATCGTGCGGCCCTCGACGGCGTTGACGAGCGCCGTGCACTCCCTGAGCCGGGATCCCAGGACGGCATCCGCGAGATAGGCGACGGCCTCCTCGCGTGCGGAGATCGCAAATCGCCGGGCCATCGGGCTGTGTCCGAGCCCGGCGAGCTGCGGAAAGATGAACCACATCCAATGGCTTTGCTTCTGACCGCGCCGCAGTTCTGCAACGACGAGCGGATAGACCGGCGCCTGCGCATCGAGAAAGCGCTGGAGATGGAACGGATCGTTCATGGCGCCGCCCGCGCTGACGCGACTACCGGATGACGAGGACCGGGATTGAAGTATGCACCAGCACCTCCGCGGTCTGGCTTCCCAGCAGAGCCCTCCTGATGCCGCGCCGCCCATGCGACGCCATGACGATGAGATCGCAGGCTTTCATTTCGGCGAATCTGACGATCGCCTCTGCCGGATTTTCATCGATCTCGTGCATCATTTCGACGCTGATGCCATATTGTGCGGCTTCCTTTTCGAGCTCCGCGTAGCGTTGCTTCATGCTCGCGTCGATCTGCTGGTCATAGCCGCCAACGGGATCTTCGATGCCGCCGACCAAGGCTGCCCGGATTGCCGCCGGCAGCAATGGCTCGACAACCGACAGGAAAGTGACCTTGGCGCCGAGCTGTTCCGCGAGCGCCAGACCGTGTCTGACACCTTTGCCGGCAAGCTCGGAACCGTCGGTTGCAATCAGGATATTCTTGTACACGGATTCATCCCCCAGGTGGATAGCGCGAAAGCCGCGGCCTCGTTACAGGCGCGGTCAAACCAATTGTGAGGGCAGGCGCGATGCTAGGCCTTGACGTCGATCAATGCCTCTTGCTCGGCCTGTCGCTGAGCCTCGATGAGCGCCCGCACGTCGCTGTTGATGACCGTCGCCGGCTGCTTTGCCGTCTCGTCGATGACAAGCCGGATCTTGGCCTGCGTCACCGCGGCAGGCACGGGATAAATCACCATGGCACCCTCCTGGACCCCTCCAGACTGCCAGCGGGCCGTTTATGATTTGCAAATAGACTGGGTTAATGACGGTTCCTTAACCGGTCATCCGACCGGATTTTGCGACCCCTGTTCGTTCTCCGTGAACAGAAGGAGTCCGTGGACCGCGCGGCATTGCCCGACAGCAGGGAGCCCCGCCAGGCCCGCCTGAAACTTCAAGCACCGGTCCCGGAAAAAGCGCCTTGCGCGCGCCGCCAAAACAGCGGAAGCCAACCAGCTTGAGGCAGTCCTTGCCGCTTGCAATTCGTGCCCCTGCCCTGACCAATGATCGCCATTGAGGAACCCGTGAGATGCTGAACGATCGCGAAAAGATTCTGACCGCGCTCCGCGAGAAGCCGCTCAAGATCTATGAGGTGATGAAACGCGCCAATCTTCCGAACGAGGAGGCCTGCCAGTCGTTGCTGCTGAAAATGCGCGACGAAGGCGCGGTCAAGTTCGACATTCACAAGGGCCGATGGATGATCGGATGATCGACGAGCCGGTGCGAATGTTTGCCACCCGCATTCGGCTGGACAAAGTTACTGATACGCCGCCACGATGTCCGACACCGCCCGCTCCAGCTGTTTTGCCGTCGAGCATTGCCGCACCACGGTGCAGAAAGCGCCATAGCGCGGCATTTCGGAGTCGCCCCAGCCCCAGGCCATCCGCCCCTCCGGGTTGAGCCAGACCAGGCGCTTGGACCGCTCTGAGATCGTGCGCAAAATGTCGGCACGCGGATCGAGGTTATTGGTGCGGGCATCGCCGAGCACGATCACCGTGGTCTTCGGCGTCACGCTGCGGAGAAAGTTCTTTTCGAAATCGACGAACGAGCCGCCATAGTCGGACGAGCCGAAACCGACTTTCGACATGATCTCGCTCATCGCCTCCTCGGGCGACTTGGTGTCGAGGATGTTGCTGACTTCGATCAGGTGGCCGGAGAACGCGAACGAGCGCACGTCGTCCACCACTTCGTGCAGGCTGTGGATCAGGAGCAGGAAGAAATCGGACACCTGCGCCACCGATCCCGAGACATCGCAGATCGCCACGATCTTGGGCCGGTCGCGGTGGCGGCGCTTCCAGGAGGTGAGGAACGGCACGCCGCCCCAGGCGGCGTTGCGCCGCAACGTCTTTCGCGTGTCGAGATGGCCGCGCCGCTGGCGCTTGCGCGGCTTGGAGTAGCGTTCGCGCAGCCGCCGGGCGATGGCGCGGATCAGCGCCTTCATCTGCTCGACCTGGCGGCGCTCCAGCCGGGCCAGCGGCGCGTTGCGCAGGATTTCGTTGCGCAGGTTCTCGGTTTCCTCGCGGCCATACAGCACCAGCGCCTGGTTGACGACCTCGCGGACGTTTTCACGCAACGCCTCCAGCGCCGCCGCCAGCCGCTCGGCGTCGCCGGGACTGGTCGCCATCAGCGCGTCCAGATCGTCGCGCAGGCGCTCGATGCCGAGCTGCTCGAGAATCCGCGACGAGAAGATGCCGCGCTGGGTGAAATAGCGGATGTCGGACAGCGCGGCGGCGTTCGATGCCGCCGCCATCGCGGCCGCGATCGCGTTGCGGTCGCGCGACATCAGCATCTGCGCGAGCTCGCCGAGCTCCGGGGCCGGTGCGCCCGGAGCGCCCCGCTCATTCTCGTTTGGCGCGGCATCCCCGCCCTTGCTGTCTTCGGCATCCGCCGGCGCGGCTTCCTCCGGCACTTCGGGCTGGCTGAAGAACAGATCAAAGCAGTCGCCCAGCGCCTGCTTTTCCTCCTGGCTCTTGGCCAGCGTCAGCAGCAGCGTGTCGCGCAGGATGCCGCGCTCGGCAAAGCCGACATCGGCCACCGCCTTCATGGCATCGATGCTTTCCGCGGGGCTCACCCGTACGCCGGCGCCGCGCGCCGCCCGGAAGAAGCGATGCAGTTCCTCGCGCATCAGCCGAACACGCCCTGGCGGCCGGACTTGGCGACGAAGCTCGACACTTGCGGTATCGTGGTCTCGATGTCGGCCTCGTATTTCAGGAGCACGTTGAGCGTGTCCTTGACGGTCTCATGATCGAGTTCGCTCGACTGCAGCAGCACCAGCACGCGGGCCCAGTCGATGGTCTCGCTGACCGAGGGCAGCTTCTTAAGGTCGAGCGCACGGACCTGGTTGATGAAGCCGACGATCTGCTTGCGCAAGGTCGCGGAGATGCCGGGGACGCGGCTCTCGACAATGCGTTCCTCCAGCTTCTGCTCGGGAAAGCCGATATGCAGATGCAGGCAGCGGCGCTTCAAAGCGTCGGAGAGATCACGCTCGCCGTTGGAGGTCAGGATCACCGTGGGCTTGACGATCGCCGTGACGGTGCCGAGTTCGGGGATCGAAACCTGGTAGTCGCTGAGGATCTCCAGCAGCAGGGATTCGAATTCGGCGTCCGACTTGTCGATCTCGTCAACCAGGAGCACGCAGCCATTGGCCTGCTCCAGCGCCTGCAGCAGCGGCCGCGGCTCGACGAATTCCTTGGAGAAGAACACGTCGCCGAAATCGTGCAGCTTGCCGAGCGCGGCGGCCAGCGTGTCGGCTCCGCCAAGCACTTCGCCGAGCTTGTCCTTCAGGATCTGGGTGTAGAGCAGCTGTTTTGCATATTTCCATTCATACAGCGCCTTGGCTTCATCGAGGCCTTCGTAGCACTGCATGCGGATCATCTTCATGCCGCGCCAAGCCGCCAGCGCCTTTGCCAACTCGGTCTTGCCGACACCGGCCGGCCCTTCCACCAGGATGGGCTTTTCGATCTTCTCGGCCAGATAGACCGCGGTCGCAATCTGCTTGCTGGCGATATAGCCGGCTGACGCCAGGCCACGGGTGACGGCTTCGATCGAATCCGCCGGCAGTTGGGTATTCATTTAATGGTTCTCGCTTCCGATTGAATTTCCAGGCCAGATTGAACTACCAAGCCTGATCCGCCTGATCTTGCGCGGCTCGCGCGCGACCGAGGCCAGCATGTCGAACGCGGCCAGCGCCCGGGCCATCGTCTCGTCGTCGGTCGCGCTTTGCCCCAGCAGTTCGCGGATTTCGCCGACGATGTCGCGCGCCAGCAGTCTTACGCCGATCACGCGCGCCGGAACATCGTCTCCTTCGCCGTCGAGGGCCGCCACCGCAAGCCGGCTCGCCGCCTGCACCAGGGACACCAGACCCGCGATGCGGCCGAGCCGCAAGGCATTCTCTTCCGTGCGCTCGATGCGGCTTGCGGCCTTGTCGAGCAGCCAGCTCAGCAACCCCGCGACATTCGCCGTTCCGACGGTGTCCTCGACATCGCGAAACGGCATCGCCATGGCCGGATAGGCGTCCGGCAATTCGCCGACCCGCGCGGACGCCGGCACCTCGCAGCCATCGAGTTCGAGCTCGCAATGCGTCGCCGGCAACAGCACGTCCAGCGCCGCCATCGGCTTTATCACAAGGCCGGGCGTCGTCTTCGGCAGCATGAACAGGCCATAGCGCTTGCGGCCGTCCTCGACCGCGACCACCGCCAGTACCAGGAACAGGTCGGCGACCGGGCCGTTGGTCACCCAGGCCTTGCGGCCACGGATGACATATCCCGCGCCACGGGATTCGGCGGTGGTCTGCAGATGCTTGGGATGCGCACCGGCGCCGGGCTCGGAGATCGCAACCGCCGTGCAGACCTCGCCGGCGGCAATCCGCGGCAGCCACGCGGCGCGCTGGTCGGCGGTGGCAAAACCCGAGATGAAGAAGCGCGCGATCACCTGCCGGGCGGTGAAAGCGCTTGCCAGCCCCAACAGCCCGGTCTTTCCGGCAATCGCCTGTTCAGCGGCTGCTATCGCCCGATAGCTGTCGAACGCGGCGTCCGCGCCCGGCAGGCCGATCTGGAACAGGCCGGCCCTCGCCATCGGTCCGAACGGATCGACAACGAAATCGCCATTCGCGATCGACCACCAATGATCAATCCGCGCAGACACTTCCAGGCTCGAACGATGCGGCATCAGGGAAACAACTCGAATGGCGAGGTGTGGAAGGTGTGGGACGACAGTTTCACGGTATTTTTATACCGCTAAAGCGCACGCGGACTGCGACGGAAACACCAGTCTTTTCATCGGGTTGCTTTCTGTACATGGGGTTGTTTTCGCGATTTTTGGATGTCCCCATGCGAGGACGTTGCTCAATCCTTCGCCGACGACTGGCGGCCGGTGACAATGATAAAATACAGATTGCGGAAATAGACCAGCAGGCCGAGCGCCTGCCCCGCGATGAACACCGGGTCGCGGCGGTACAGCGCATAGATCAGCAGCAGGATGCCGCCGCCGATCGAGAAGAACCAGAACGCCACCGGGATCACGCTCTTGCGCGCGCGCTCGGAGGCGATCCATTGCACCACGAAGCGCATGGTGAAGAACCCCTGCGCCACGAATCCCAGAATGACCCAGCCATCGAACTTGATGATGAAGACATCATGCAGATAGGCGCCAAGCATGTTGAACAGCTCAGTCATGGCATCACCTCGGTCGCAACGGGCGTCGGCTTCTTGCGGCGGATCAGCCACCACACCCCCGCGAGATCCATGATCCCGATCCATAGCCGATCGAAGAAGCCGTAATTCGACACGCCGGAATGTCTGGGACGGTCGATGACGTCGACATAGACGATGTCAAAGCCCTCGCGGCGCACCAGCGCCGGCAGAAAGCGATGCAGGCCGTCGAAATAGGGCATCATCAGGAACACCTCGCGCCGGAACGCCTTCAGGCCGCAGCCGGTGTCGCGGGTGCCGTCGTGCAGGATGGCGTTGCGGATGCCGTTGGCGGTGCGCGACTGCAGCTTCTTGAACCCGGTGTCCTTGCGTCCGACCCGCTGGCCGGCGGCGAGGCCGACGCGGTCGCCGCCGTTCTCGATCGCCGCAATCAAATCCGGCAGGAAGGCCGGATTGTTCTGCCCGTCGCCGTCAAGCGTCGCCACGATGGCTCCGCGCGCGGCGCGCACCCCGCTGCGAACCGCGGCCGATTGCCCCGACGAGGTCGCATGCCGGAACTGGCGTAGATTGGCGCGCTGCTTCATCAATGCCGCGAGCCGCTCGCCGGTCGCATCGGTGGAGCCGTCGTTGACATAGATGATCTCGTACGCCCATCGGCCGTCGAGCGCGGCGGCGATTTCCGCGATCAGCGGCTCCACATTGCCGGCCTCGTTGCGCACGGGAACAACGATGGAAACGGCCACGTCTGTCGCGTCGGATGAAGGCAAATCGATGCTCGTCGTTTGGGTCAGCTTGCAGCCGGAACCGCAGCGCCAGTGCCTTATGGCGTCCGCTTCTTATGGGGCTGACGCCCCTCCGGCAACCCTTTTGAGGTGCCCCAGCGAGGGCCCCGGAAGCGGCACGATGGCGCCGTCGCCGCGGATCGCAAAGCCGAGGCGACGCGCGGCAAACCAGTAGCGCACCGCCATCGCGCCGATCACACCGACCATCGCGCCCGCCACCACGTCGCTCGGATGATGCGCCAGCAGCACGAGGCGGCTGAGCGCGATCGCGATGGCATACGCGATCATCACCGGACGGGCCTGCGGCCACAGCGCGGATACCGCGAAAGCCAGCGCAAAGGCGGTGTTGGCATGGCCGGAGGGAAAGCTCGCAAAGGCTTCGGTGCCGCCGAAATGCCGGAAGTTGAAAACATTGTCCTCGCCGCCGACGAACGGCCGGCCGCGCCCGACGGCCCATTTCAGGACCTCGCCGATCAGGGCCGGCACCAGCACGGCGAGAAACACGAATTGCAGCCGCGTCCCCAGCCCCAGCAACAGGGATCGCGCTTGCCCGCGCAAAGCCGGGGAAATGAAGGCGACGACGCACAACAGCCCGGCCAGCACCCACAGCACATAGCGGGATTTGCCGAAGTCGGTCAGGATGCGGATCGGCCAAAGGCTCGGCGTGCCGCGTGTCGGCATCCAGCCGATCTCGGTCGCATCCAGAAAATACATCAGCGCGATGATCGCGGCGCCGAGAATGGCCGTGAGCTGCACGACATGGCGGGCCGATCGCCGCGCCGCCTCGGCACGGCGCGAATGCGACGGCGAGCGCACCAGTTGTGCCGCCGACCGGCGCAGGACGGCTACAAGCCCGGGGAAATAATTCGACGAGGCGCCGGCCCGGGGCAACATTTTACCGGGTGCCTTCGGAGCGGAAGATCGCGATCGAGATCGCCTTGCCCTGCGAGAAGTTGTAGCCGTCGATGCGGGTGGCCACGTTGTAGCGCAGCCCGATCGCTTCGGCGCGCGCGGCGAAGCTGCGCTCGGCGCGGGATTCGACCAGCGCAAACCTGCAACTGCCCTGCCCCAGGAAATCCGCCGCGCCCGATCCGTCGGTCAGCAGCGTTGAGGTTCCCGTCATGAAGACCAGGCTCGGTTCGTGAAAACCTGCGGCGGCGGCCTTCGGTCCGACGCAGACGACATTACGCAGCGCGCGGGCGATTTCGGGGCTCGGGAACAGCGGCGTCAGCGAGGGCAGCACGATGCCGTAGACCGCAATCGCCAGAAACATCGCCGAGACCACCGCGTTCAGCAGCGAACGTTCGGCGCGGCTGTCCTCGTAGAGCCACCACGCGAACAGGCCGAAGATCAGCGCCGCCGCGATGAACGGCCAGGCCAGAAACACCGGCTGGCGCGTCAGCGCAATCGCGCCGACCACGACGAGCACCGACGCCCCGGCCGGGATCACGAACCACCAGGCCGCGCCGCGCATCAGCCACGATCGCGACAGCACGCGGCGTTCGAGTGCCCCGACGGTCAGGATCGCGATCGCCGGGTAGAGCGGCAGCACGTAATGCGGCAGCTTGGTCATCACCAGCTCGAACACGATCCAGGACGGCATCAGCCATGCCAGCAGGTACTGCGCGCCGGGCTCGCGCCGCGCCCGCCACACCGCCGGTGCCGCCATCCCCGCGAGTGGCGCCCCCGGCCAGAACGTGATCCAGAACAGCGCCAGATAGAACCCGGGTGGCGCGCCGTGGGATTCCTGCGCGGCGAATTTCGCCAGCATGTCGCGGCCGACGGAATCGGTGAAGAAGGTCTGGCCGGCGCGCCAGAAAATCGCGACGAACCAGGGCAGCACCAGAACCAGCATCCACATCAGGCCCCAGACCGGACGCAGCCGCCACAGCCACGCCGCCGAGCGGTCGAGGATCGCCAGCGTCACGATCGTAAGCGCGACGAACAACAGGATCAGCGGCCCCTTGAGCAGGACGCCGGCGGCCAGCGCCGTCCAGAAGATCGCGGGCCAGGACCATGGCGGCCGCACGGGATCCTCGCCGCGCTGCCATGACAGATAGACCCGCGCCATCGCGCCCATGGCCGCGACCACGGTAAGCAACAACATGGCATCGGTTTTGGCCAGCCGGGCTTCGGCACCCAGCAACACCGAACTGGCCATGATCAGCCCGGCGAGGATGGCGCCGCGCCGGGTCACGAAGGCCAGCGCGGTCCAGTAGGTCAGCAGCACCGCCCCGATGGCGCCGATCAGCGAGGGAATGCGGTACAGCCAGATGCGGACCTGCGCCTGCGGCAAGCCCAGCGCCGTGGCGGTCTCGATCACGGCCGACTGCATCCAGTAGATGCCGACCGGCTTCTTGTAGCGGACGTCGTCCTGGAAGCGGATGTCGACGAAATCGTTGCTCTCGACCATCTGCTTGGTCGCCTGCGCGAACCGCGCCTCGTCGCGATCGATCGGCGGGATATTGAAGAAGCCCGGCAAAAACAGCGCGAGGCCGCAGCACACCAGAAACAGCACCGCCCTGACATGGCTGGCCGCCGCAAGGTCGAGCAGGCCCGCAAGCCGGCTGCCCGGATTGACCCGGTTCTTCGGCTCGCGCGGCGCTCCAAATCGGGGGCGGGCATAGGTCTCGACCATTGGTTCCGCTTACGCCGAAACCGCTATCCCCACAACCGGTTAGGTACCTTCTATTGAATTCTTATGACAACTGTGTCCGCGGCGCCCACCGCGTCGATCACGGTCAGTCTGGCAAAGCCCGGACCGGGCGGCTCGACCAGCCGCTGACGCCGGCTGTCGATTTCACCCACCGACACGCCGTTGACCAGCATGGTGAGCGGCGGCACGCCGCCGGCGATCTTGACCGGCATCGCCGAGAACTGCCCCCCCTTGCCGCGCTCGACATCGATCCGCGAGCCATTGAGCGGGAACTGGATGCGCGGCGCCTGGTCCGTACCAATGCGGACCAGTTCCCCCGCAGGCCGGAACCGGCGCAGCGGCAGCGGCAGTTTGGCGTTGCTGGCCACCAAGGCGCCCTTCGGCGGCTTCGGTAGCGCGGCAGGCAGTTTTCCCGTGCGGGCGAAGGCGTCGAACAGGATCGGCGCCGCGGCGGTGCGCCCGACCAGCCCCGGCACCGGCGCGCCATCGGGCCGCCCGACCCAGACGCCGATGGTGAGCCTGCCGTCGAAGCCGACCGACCATGCATCACGGTAACCGTAGCTGGTGCCGGTCTTGAACGCGATCCGGTTATGCGCGGCGTTTTCCGGCGGCGGCGTGCCCATCAGCACATTGCCGACCTGCCAGGCCGCGACCTGATCCATCAGCCGCAGATTGTCGCGCGCATCGTCGGTTGCCCCGACGATCTCGCGCAGCGGCCTCGCATTGCCGAGCCGCGCCAGCCCGGAATAGAGCTGCACCAGATCCTGCAGCGTGACGCCGACGCCGCCGAGGCCCATCGCGAGGCCGGGCGCCTCGTTCTTCGGCAGCACCAGATTGGCGCCGGCCTGCTTCAGCCGCGACGACAGGCGGCTGGAGCCGACACGGTCGAGCAGCGCGATTGCCGGCACGTTGAGCGACAATTGCAGCGCCTTGCGTACCGGCACCGTGCCCTGAAAACTCATGTCGAAATTTTCCGGCGCGTAAGAGCCGAAACGGATCGGCCGGTCGTCGATCAGGCTTTCCGGATGAACGAAGCCGTCCTCGAAGGCCAGACCATAGATGAACGGTTTCAGGGTCGAGCCGGGCGAGCGCACGGCGCGGGTCATGTCGACCTGGCCGGCGCGCCCGTCGTCGAAATAGTCGGGCGAGCCGACATGCGCCAGCACGTCGCCGCTCTCATTGTCGACCGCGACCATGGCAACGGAAATATTCGGGCCAAGCGCGATCGCGCGGTCGCGCGCCAGCGCTTCCAGCACCTTCTGCAGCCCGGAATCCAGCGTCAGCCTGATGACCGGCGTGTCCTTCACGGTAGCCTCGGCCTGATCGGCGGAATGCGGCGCCAGAATGGGCATCGGCTTACGCAGCCGCGGCACTGGAACGGCCTTGGCCTGGACCGCGTCCTCGGCCGGTACGCGACCATCCTCGACCATGCGATCGAGCACGCGGTCGCGGGCGGTGCGCGCCACCTCGGGATGACGATCGAGCCGGCGCGTCTCCGGCGACTGCGGCAACGCCACCAGGGTGGCGGCTTCCGCCAGCGACAGCCGCTTCGGCTCCTTGCCGAAATAGGCAATCGAGGCAGCGCGAATACCCTCGAGATTGCCGCCGTACGGCGCCAGCGCCAGATAGAGATCGAGAATCTGCTCCTTGCTCAGTTGCCGCTCGAGCTGGATCGCGCGGACCATCTGGCGCAATTTGGCTGAAAGCGAGCGCTCGCGCCGCGGCTCCATCAATCGCGCCAGCTGCATGGTGATGGTGGAGCCGCCGGAGACGATGCGGCCGCTGGTCACGAGCTGCCACGCGGCGCGACCGAGCGCCTGCGGATCGACGCCGTGGTGGGAGTAAAACCGCCGATCCTCGTAAGCCAGCAGCAGTTTCAGATAGGACGGATCGACCCCTGTTCGCGCGTCGACCGGGAGCCGCCAGCGGCCATCCGCCATCGCATAGGCGCGCAACAGCTTGCCGTTGCGGTCGACGACGGTCCTGGAGATTTGCCGGGCCTGCTCCAGGGGCAAAGGACCGAGCGAGACGACCCAGGCAGCGAAGGCGCCGGTGACGAGAACGGCGACGAGCGCCGCTCCGACCGTGGCTCGACGCAGCCACCGCCTTCTCCTCCCGTCATGGCCGGGCTTGACCCGGCCATCCACGTCTTCCCTGTTGCCCGATTCACTCATTTTGCCGGACGCACCTCGACTGAGCCGGTGCCGGTGCGGCCATAGCGCGAGGGATTGTACATGTCCTCGACATAGGCCTGCGGCAGCACGTATTTGCCTGAAGACACCGCGCGCACGACATAGGCCACCGTAAACACCGCCGCGTCGTTGCTGGCCCGATCGATCGCCGCCGTAAAGCGGTCGTCGCGGAACTCGGTGTTCTCAGGCTCCTCGCCATCCTCGATCCAGTCCAGCGTGCCGGTATCGCCGGACGATACCAGACGCGGATTGTCGATCTCGAGGCCGGCCGGGAGATAATCCGACACCATGATGTGACCGTATTCCGGCTTTGCCTCCGTGATCTTCAGCACCACCGCAAAACGGTCGTTCTGCTTCGCCTTCGACACGTCGGCCGGCTTGCCGTCGAGCGTGAAGTAATTCCGCTCGATCTTGAAACCGTTCGAGGCCGCCGGCTCCGGCGTAACAGGCGAACCGGAGACCGAGACCACCGCCTGCACCGGCGCATCGCCGGTATTGGTGATCTTGATCGACTGGCCCACCATGTCAGTGGCCTTGTAGCTGCGATAGAGCGCGGTCTTGACCGCCGCGCCGTTGACATCGAGCGTCAACGTTTCCTTGGCGAGCGCGCGCGCCGCCAGCACCAGCCAGGCGTTTTCCTGGGTCGAGGTGTAGGGCGTGAGACCGCGCGCTGCTTCCACGCGCTGGACGGCTTGGGTCAGCGTCGCCCGCGGCGCATTGCCTTCGCTCGCCAATGAGACCAGGGCGGCGGCATCGCGCAAGGCGCTGCCATAGTCGACCCGGCCGAACTCCAGCACCGGTTTCGGCGCCAGACTCTCGGCGGCCGCGGCGTAGACCCGCTCCGCCCTGCCCTTGTCGCCGACCAGCGCCAGCGCCGCCGCCAGCTGCGACTTGGCGATGGGCGTCGCCAGATTGCCGAGCTTGGTGTCGGCGAGATAGCGCAGATCGCCGATCGGCGCCGCGCCGTTGCGGGCAAGCACGTAGAGGCCGTAGGCCAGATCGCGGCCGCCGTCCTTTTCCGGCTCATTGGCATTCACCACGGAGTTGCGGATGCGGTCGAGCGCGCTCTTGAACAGCACATCCGGCACCGCAAATCCCTTTTCGCGGGCGCGGGTCAGGAAGTCCGTGACATAGGCATCGAGCCAGGCATCGTCGCCGCCGGCCGACCACAGCCCGAACGAGCCGTTCGAGCCCTGCCGCGCCAGCAGCCGGTCGATCGCGTCCCTGATGCGCTGGTCGACCGCCGTATCCATGGCGAGATGGGCGCCCGCCGCCAGATCGTTGACATAGAGCAGCGGCATGGCGCGGCTGGTGATCTGCTCCGAACAGCCATGTGGATAACGGTCGAGTGCCTTCAGGATGGTCGCTGCGTCGAGCGCGGTGGACAGACTGACCGACAGCGAGACGCCGCCGGTGCCCGGCACCAGATCCGAGAACATATCCGACGTCAGCGTCAGGCTCTCGCCTTTGGCCAGGGTCCGGATCGAGCGACGCGCCAGGATCTGCGTCGCCGCCTTGACGTCGAGCGCATAATGCCGCGCCAGCGTCAGGCCGTTCGGCCCCGTGATGTCGACATCGAACGTCGCGGTCCCGGCGCCGCCGGCATCGAGCGCCAGCGACATCGAGGTGCGTTGCTTCGCCGCGAGCTTTATCGTGGTGGACGGATTGCCCGTCACTTTCACCGGACCAGACGTCTTGACGCTGATGGTGTAGTCGCCGGCGGCGCCCTCGACATTATCCAGATCGAAACTCATGGTGCTCTTGTCGCCATTGAGCAGGAAGCGCGGCAAGGTCGCCGTCAGCACCACGGGATCCCTGACCGTGACGTCGGTCGTGGCGCGGCCGAGCTTGGTCGAGGTCCAGGCCACCGCCATCACCCGGGCGGTGCCGGCGAATTCAGGAATGTCGAAATCAATGGACGCGGTGCCGTCGGCGGCGACCGTGACGATCCCGGAATACAGCGCCAGCGGCTTTTGCGTGGGCGCACTGCCCTGCAGCTCGGCGCCGGCGATGTCGCCGCCGGTCCTGATCTGGCCGCGGGTGCCCTGCATGCCGTCGATCAGTTGCCCGTAAAGATCGCGGATTTCCGAGGTCATGCGGCGCTGGCCGAGGTAGTAGTCGTCGGGCGCCGGCGGCTTGTAATTGGTCAAATTGAGAATGCCGACGTCGACGGCGGCGACGACGATCTTGGCGTCCTCGCCGGGATTGAGGCCGCCGAGCATGACGGGGATCTTCAGCGCGGTTCCGGGGCGCACCAACGCCGGCGGCGCGAGGTCGACGTTAAGCGTGCGGGACTTCCTGTCGATGCCGAACCACTTCAGGCCAATCGCCCGTCCGGGCATGCGTGAGGCCGCGGCATCGAGCGGACGGCGCAAGGTCGCCACCACATAGGCGCCGGTGCCCCAGTCCTTGCCGACGGGAATCTTGACCTGCGCGGTGCCTTCCTTGACGTTGATGGATTGGGTGGTCAGCAGCCGGTCGCCGAGCACGTTGATGGTGAGCCTGCCGGCCGAGCGGGCATTGACCGACACCACCATGGTATCGCCGGCCAGATATTCCGGCTTGTCGATCGAGGTCTCCAGCAGGTCCGGCGTATCGGCGCTTCCTTCGGAATACCAGCCGACATCGAACTGCACCGAGGTCAAGGGACCGTCGGCCTCGGTCGATTTGACGTCGAGCCGGTAGCGGCCGGGCTGCGGCGATAACGTGATCCGGGAGGGCTTGTCGGCGGCAACCGCGAGATCGCCATCGGCAACCCGCTTGGTCGATTTGACCGGCTCATATTCCCAGGACGAGTTCTGCCGGTACCACTGATAACGGGATTCGATCTTCAACAGCTCGTAGCGCAGATCTTCCCGCGCCAATTGCTTACCCTCAGGGGTTACGAACACGACGTCGAAACCGGCCTTGTCGCCTTCCGCGACGCTCTTGTCGGCGAACAGCGGTTTGACCCCGATCATGGCCGCCGCCGGAGCGACCGGCAAAACCAGCTTGCGTTCCACCGAGCGGCCGCCGGCTTCCGCCATCCGGATGAAGATCTGGGCTTCCTGCGGCTGGGTCGAGGATGGCGGCTTGGCTAGACTGACCGGGAACGTGGCGACGCCACGGGCGTCGGCCTCGGGCAGGTTTTCCAGCGGGGTGCGTTCGTTGCTGGTGGTTTCCTCATCGGCGACGCCGAACTGGTAGCCGGCAAAACCCGGCCGGCCCGAAGCTGGCGCCACCAGCATATCGCCTTCCAGCTGCAACCCGGAGGCCGGCGCGCCATAGAGGAAACGACCATCGACCTTAAGTTCTACCGGAGCATCAGCTTTGATCTGCTTGTCCTTGGATGTTAATTCAAATTCGATCCGCTCGGGAATGTAATCCTCCACCATGAAGGTGGTTTCGCCGACCGCCGAGCCCTTGGGGTCGGTGAAAGCCCGCGCCCGCCAGGTCCCGGTCGGAACCGCGGAATTGAGGGTCAGCGCCATGCTCCTGCCGCCGGCGCCCTGGTCCGGCAGCACGGCGCGGCGGAATTCGACGCCATCGGGACGCTCGATCACCAGCGTCAGCGGTCCGCCGCTCACGGCGTTGCCCTGGCCGTCGCGCAGCAGGGCGGTGAGATAGACCGTCTCACTGGAGCGATAGACGCCCCGCTCGGTATAGACGAAGGCGTCGGCCCCTGCCGGGACCGCCCGGCCGGACACGCCGCGATCCGAGAGATCGAAGGCGTTGGATTTCAGGCTGAGGAAGGCATAGTCGGCCTTCTCGCCGGATACCGTCAGCATGGCCGGCGACAGGCCGCCCTCGCCGCGCGCCAGCCCGGCCTCGAACAGCACGTGACCGGAATCGTCGGTCTTGCGGGTCGCCAAAATCTCGTTGTTGCGCGCCACCAGCCGCACCTCGGCCTTGGCCACCGCTTCGGTCGAGGCCAGCGAATTGACGAACACGTGGATGCCGTCATTGCCCGAGAAGGCCGTCAGCCCAAGGTCGGAAACGATGAACCACTGCGTCGCCAGCGAACCATCGCTGTCGCTGCCGGGGCCCTTGGCCTCGGCCGTCATGACATAGACGCCCGGCTGCAGGTCGCCGAGGGCCTGGTCGACCGGAAACGCCGTGGTGACGTCCTGGTTGAGCGTGGTCGCGGTGGCGAGTTCACCGGACCAGACCTTGACGCCGCGTTCGCCGCCGAGGTCGGAAAGCTCGTACTTGCTCAGCGCCTGCTGGAAATCGCTGCTCAGCACCGTATTGATCAGGTTGCGGTCGCCGATCCGGAACACGTTGGCGGACACAGCGGGGGTGTTGACGGTGACCAGGGGAATGCCGCGCTGGCCGGTGCGCGGCAGCACATAGGCCCGCCCGGTGAAGCGCACGAACGGCTTGCGGTCGCGTACATAGATGTTGAATTCGGCCGATTTGGGCAGGGTTTCCTTCACCGTGGACGGCAGCCCGGCGCGCAGATTGACGTTGTAGCGTTCGCCATGCTTGAGGCCGTCGACGCAAAGCTGCCTGCCTTCCGACGTCAGCGCCGGCTTGTCGTTGCCCGCCAGCGCCAGGAACGGCGCAAAGTCGACGCGCTTGGCGAGGTCCTCGGAAAACTGGAAACAGGCGCGCGGCGACGCCGAATCGGAATCCACGGTATAATCGAGCAGCCGGAAACCGTGCTGGTCGCGCAATTTCTCGTACTGGCCGCGCACCTCGGCGACCTCGCGCAGGTCGAGCGACAGCCGCAGGCTGTCCAGCGCCGGCCGCCACAGCTTGCGGTCGGACATCGCGCGGCCGAGCACGGCCAGCGCCTCCGCCTCTTCGCCGGCATTGCCGGCGCGCTGATAGGCGATGTAGGCCGCGGTCGAGGCACGCTCCAAAAGGAAGGTGCCCTCGCTGGAGTTCTTCGGCCAGATCTGGAAGATGGCGCGGGCCAGCCGCAGCCAGTTGCCGCTGTCCTCGGGCGTGGTCGCCGCGATCTGCCCCAGGATCTGCAGGCCGGTGCGGAAATCGCTGCGCTTGAAGGCGGCGTCGGCATCGGTTTTCAGCGTCGCGCCGGATTTCGCCACCGCGCCGGCTTCGCTCTTGATCTGGGCCTCCAGCTTGACCGCCGAATCCTGAAGATCGTCGCGTTTGAAGGCCTTGTCCGCGGCCTGTGCCGTGACGAGACCGAGCGCCAGCGTTGCGCAGAGTGCCGCGGCGCGAATCAAGCCAATCATGATGGAGCTCCCTGGGACGCGGACAGTCGCCGCGTTTGGTTCAGAAGTGCGCGAAAAGGTGACGGACTCGTGGCCGCCGAAGCAGATAGCGAAAAAGTCCCGTGCGGCATATGACGAAGCGTGCCCCTGGATGTCACCCGGCAGCCGGCCGTGGCCGGGCAATGCCTTGCGGGCGGACAAACGCAGCGATCCGCCGCTTCGGTATGTCGCCTGGAAGCCGAAAATGGTTCGCAAAAGGGCTTGGCCGGACAGCGGATTTTTCATATTGGCAGTGCTATGAAGTGCAAGCGCCGTGAAGCGACGGTCCCATAGCTCAACTGGATAGAGTAACGGATTTCTACTCCGTGGGTTGCAGGTTCGAATCCTGCTGGGATCGCCAGTTACGTCTTGGTCTATCGCCGCGCCGTTCGGCATGCCGTCTGCCTAGGTCTCGCTCCGCGCACGGCACCTCGCCGCCCGCACCGCCAGCCTAAATTAACCATGCCGGTTGCCGCGACCATCAAGAATGTCGCTTCGCCGCATTGTTCGGATGAACACGCGCCGTTTCAGCAAAAAATGGAGCGCGGTGGCGGCGACATAGGCAAGCCATGAAAGTTCATGCTAGATTTTGATGAATTTTGGGGTGCCGCGACATGACGCAGGAGACGGGGCTCGGCTCCAGGCAGGACAGGAAGATCATCGCCAGCGCAATCCAGCGCCATCTGGACGCCAATGGCCTCGCCCGCAAGGACCTGATCCGCGAACATCTGTCGAAGTCGTCGATCGAAAAACTGTTTCAGGGCGACTTCACTGAGCGTACCCTGAACAAGGTCGAGGGTATTCTTAAAACCAGTTTTCAACGGCAAGCCCAAGGACAATTGCAAGGGCAACTCAAGGTCAGGGACGACACCGCCGCCAAATCGGTCGGCGGATATGTCTTCGATGCCGTCGAATATCTGCAGGGCGATTATCTCTGCGTCCGTCCGATGTTCGCCAACCCCGCCAACTTCAACGCTTATCTGATCTCGATCGCGTGGAGCGACGCGCAGAAATGCCTGACGTTCGAGGAGAAGTCGCGCTTCGACGGCAAGTACCGGCAGGTCGGCACCGTCTATATTCCGTTCGGCACCGCGTTCATGAATCTCGTGAGTTCGAGCGCGGGTAACGTGCGAACCGTTCTGCTCTCGCTGCCCGATACCGAAGACATGATGCGCGGCATCATCTCGACGCTGAGCAACCCCAAGGGCTCGATCTACATCCCCGTCGCCGCCCCCATCGTGCTGCGCAAATTGCGCACCGGCGAAGAGCCGGAATTCGGCGTGATCGCGCGCGATAACCGCCGCTACGACGAGTATCAATCCTGGCTCGCGACGGTGCTGACCGAGGAATTCGGGATCTTCGCGGTGCCGCAACCGCCGGCTCCCCGCAAGGAGGGGCGCGCCGGCAAGCCGTGAAATCAGATCACCCGTGACGACGAAAGGCCCCGGATCGCTCCAGGGCCTTTGCCTGTTCCAAATCCTCGCGAGCAGTTCGTGCCTGTGACCTCAGTACCCGCAGGTGCTGCAGCGCGGCGGCGTCGCGACGTAGTATTCGCGGGCGGGCGCGACCATTTCGACGCGCTGGCGGGTGGCGTATTGCGGCGGGGTGCGCTCGTACTGCACGCCTTCCGGCGCCACCATCACGGTCTTCGGCACCATCACGGTGCGGTATTGCGCCGGGGTGCGATGGGCGATGACGCGGCCGGGCGCGACCATCACGGTTTCCTCGACCGTCCGGTACTGCGGCGGCACCACCTGGCGCTGGTAGCAGGTGACGCAAGGCTGGGGCGGCGGCATGTAGCAACCTTGGCATTGCGCGGAGGCGGCCGTGGGTAGCGCCATGGCGGTAACGGCCGAAGCGATCAAAGCTGCATATACGCGTGACATCGTCATGGTGGCGCCTTCCCGGTGTATTAAAAATTGCGGTCTGCAAGAATGTTTCGCGGTTGCGCATCGTGGGCGAGAGAGGCAAATTTCCCTTTAAGGGAGATCATTAACAAAATCTTTCGGGCGTGATTTCCAGCTCGTGTTTGGCTACGATCGAGAAATGACTCCCACCTGTCTTCGCATTCGGCAAATGGCTGCGGCTGGACTTGTCCTGGTGTTCGGCCTTGCGGCTGCCGCCGCGCAGGCCCCGCTCAAGACCCAGCCCAGTCAAAAGGAAAAGCAGAAGCTCGCCGGACAGATCGCCTCGGAGGGGCTCAACTGCCCCGTCGTCGGCCTGGTCGAGGACGCCGGCAAGGACGATCGCGGCACCATGATCCGCATCCACTGCCGCTCCCTGAAAGGTTCTGCCAGTTGGGAGGTCCGCGGCATCGCCGTCAGGGGCGCCGCCGAGCTTCGCTTCGAGACCTGGTGATGTTCCCCGATCGCGCAGGCCCGTCCGAGCGAGGGGCGCGCGGCACTGCCCCAAACCTGCTATAGGTGTCGGGGGATTGCCGAATATGAAGAACGGGCTTTACTCGATACACATCCAGATGGGCGACGGCGTCAAGGGACGCGCCAGCGGGGTGATCATGCTTTGCGACGGCCGCCTCCTCGGCGGCGACTCCTATTTCTGGTCGGTCGGCTCATACACCGTCAAGGACGGCAGCTGGAAAGGCGACCTCGTCACCAACCAGCACACGCGCTATCACGACCCGACCGCGCGGCCGGTTTTTGCCGGCCGGGAAGTCACGACCGGCTTTACGGGAACCTGGCGGGACGACTGTTCCGAGGTTTTCGGCACCTCGCTGGTGGGCAGCCGCAGCGTCAGTTTTCGCGCGACATTACGCCGGCTGGCCGATTAAACGATGGCGTCCCGGCCCGCGCGGCTGTAAACCGCTCCCCATCGCGCCGGGGGCCCTCATTGCCCTCGCGCCAGAGCCGATCACCCCATCACCCAAACGAAAGCGACAAGGCCGTTTCAATGAGTGGATTCAAGGAACCTAGCTTCGCGGACCGGCAGAAGGCGGCGCAGGAAGCAAGGAAGAATATCCTGGAGAAGTTTAAAGCCAAGCCGGGTCTCGATGATCCCGAGGTCGCCAAACGCCGCGCGGAGCGCGAGGCGCAAGCCGCCGAGCGGGCCAAGGCCAAGCTGGCGCGCGAGACCGCCAAAGCCGAGCAGAAGGCGCGCGAGGAGCAGGCTGCGGCCGAGGCCGCCGCCCAGATCCTGCGTGAACAGGAAGCCGCCGCCGCCGCGGAATTCGCACTCGAGGCCGAGCGCAAGGCCGCGCGCGACGCGCGTTATGCCGCCCGCAAGGGCAAGGGCAAGAAGCGCTAAGGCGGCCGGCGGGGCTGACGCCCCGGCCACGGCAGGCCCGCCTCCTCAAGGAGGCGAGCCCGCGCGACGCTGAAGCAGGCGGCAGACCTACTTCTTCATGCCGTCGTCTTTCTTCATGCCGTCCTTGGACATCGAATCCTTCTTCATGCCGTCCTTCGACATGGTGTCCTTCTTCATGCCGTCCTTGGACATGGAGTCCTTTTTCATGCCGTCGTCCTTGCCCATCTTGTCCTGCGCGAAGGCGGCAGGTGCCAGCGCCAGGCTGAGCGAGAGAGCGGCGGCCGAAATTCCGAGTGCGATACGGGTGTTGATGGTCATGGGCTGGTTTCCCTTTGAAGCCGGTGCTTGAAAGCGACTGATGCCGCTATGGTTCAGGACGGACCCGCGAGGGCGTTTGTTACCTGCCGCCCGAAAAATTTTCGCAGACGGATTCCCTGCCAGGCGCGACATTGCACGCGATACCGCCTGGAAGGGGTACGGTGCCGAGACGCCGACCTCGGCCAACCTGCTGAAACCGGCGAACGAAGTGTGAGTGGCGGGTAACGAGTGGCGAGTGGGGAACCTTCCCTTCGCCATTCGCTATTCGCTACTGCCCATTCGCCCCTTCGCGTTCAACGCCGACGCTACCCGGCTGACCGGGGGACGGCCGAGCAGCCGGCTGATCGTGTTGGTGGCGGCCACCAGCTTCGGAATGTCGACGCCGGTGGCGATGCCCATGCCTTCCAGCAGGTAGACCACATCCTCGGTGGCGACGTTGCCGGTGGCCCCCGGCGCATAGGGGCAGCCGCCGAGACCGCCCGCCGCGGAATCGATCACGCGGCAGCCTTCCTCCATCCCGGCGTAGAGGTTGGCAAGGGCCTGGCCATAGGTGTCGTGGAAATGCATCGCCAGGTTCGCCATCGGCACGTGGCCCGCCACCGCGCGCAGAAGATTTTTGGCCTTCAGCGGCGTGCCGACGCCGATGGTGTCGCCGAGCGAGACTTCGTAACAACCGAGCTCCGACAACGTCCGCGCCACGTCGACCACGGCCTGCGGCCTGACCTCGCCGTCGAAGGGGCAGCCGAGCACGCAGGAGATATAGCCGCGTACCTTGATGCCGTCGGCCCTGGCCCGCGCCAGCACCGGCCTGAAGCGCTCGATCGATTCCGCCACCGTGCAGTTGATGTTGGCGCGGGAAAACCCTTCCGAGGCCGAGGCAAACACCGCGACCACCCGGGCGCCGGCCGCCCGCGCGGCGTCATAGCCCTTTTCGTTCGGCACCAGCACGTGGAATTCGCTGTCCGGATGGTGATCGACCCCGCGCAGCACGGCATCGGAGTTCACCATTTGCGGAATCGCCTTCGGTGACACGAAGGCGCCGACCTCGATGGTATGCAGCCCGGCGCCTAGCAGCGCCTCGATGAAGGCGATGCGGTCCTCGACGCCGACAGGCGTCTTCTCGTTCTGCAGCCCGTCGCGGGGACCGACTTCGACGATGCGGACGGAATCGCTCATGCTGATCTCATGCCACAGCTCTCGGATCGTAGGGTGGGCGAAGGCGCCTCTTGCGCCGTGTCCACACTACACAACGGTCGGCTCGACCACGGCGAGTTCGACGCCCTCGCCGACGATGTCGCCGACCTTGCATTTGATCGCGCTCAAAACGCCCGCAAACGGCGCGCGAAGAGTCTGCTCCATCTTCATCACTTCCAGCGTGAGAATGGGCGCGCCCTTCTCCAGCCTGGCGCCGACTTCCGCCAGCAGCGCCACCACGGTGCCCGGCAGCGGCGCCACGATCTTGTCGTCGCCAGCCTGTTCTTCGGTCTCGCCGCCGAACGGATCGACCCAATGCAGGTCGAAGCGGCCGTTGCGGGTGCGCAGATAGAGCTCATGGCCTTCGATCACGGCGACCACGTGGGATTTGATGCCATGCAGCCTGAGCTGGAAGCCGCCGGCAGCCTCCGGTGCGGTGGTGAAGGCCAGTTCGCGCTCGCCGATCGCCAGCATCGCCGGACCACTGCCGTAGATCAGGCTCACCTTGTGCTCGCCGCCCTGCCCGTCCCGGAACGTGAACAGGCGCCGCCGCCGGCCAACCGGCATCCAGCCCGCGGTCCGCCACGGCGAATGCGCCTCCGCGCCGGCGCGCGCTGTCTCGTCGCCGAGGATGGCGACCACGGCGGCGCACAGTTCGAGATCGTGCGGAACGGGTGCTTCCGGCGTCAGGTTCTTCAATTCGCGTTCGATGAAACCGGTGTCGATGGTATTGGCGCGCACCTTCGGATGCGTCACCAGCGCCGACAGGAAGGGAATGTTGCTGACGATGCCGCGGACATCGGTCTCCTCGAGGCCGCGGTTGAGCCGATCGATGGCTTCGTCGCGGGTCGGCGCCCAGGCAATCACCTTGGCCAGCATGGCGTCGTAGTGCGGCGAGACCGCGTCGCCCGCGCGATAGCCCGCATCGACGCGCAGGCCGTTCACTTCGGCCGGCGTGTGCCATGTCCTGATGCGGCCGACCGAGGGCATGAAATTCCGGTGCGGATTTTCCGCATAGACCCGTGCCTCGATGGCATGGCCGTTGAGCGTGATCTGGTCCTGCGTCAGCGGCAGTTTTTCGCCGAACGCCACTCGCAACTGCCATTCCACGAGATCGATGCCCGTGATCAATTCGGTGACGGGGTGCTCGACCTGCAGCCGCGTGTTCATCTCGATGAAGAACACGTCCTTGCCGTCGGACACGAACTCGATGGTGCCGGCGCCGACATAATTGACCGCCCCTGCGGCTTTCCGCGCGGCGGCGCAAACCGTCTCGCGCTGAGCCGCATTCAGCGTCGGCGAAGGCGCTTCCTCGATCACCTTCTGATGCCGCCGCTGCAGCGTGCATTCGCGCTCGAACAGCGACAGCAGATTGCCGTGGCTGTCGCCGATGATCTGCACCTCGATATGACGAGGGTTCTGGACGAATTTTTCGATCAGCATGCGGTCGTCGCCGAACGCGGCCTTGGCCTCGCGCCTGGCGCTGACGAGAGCGGCAGCCAGTTCGCCGGCCGCCCGCACCACCCGCATGCCGCGGCCACCGCCGCCGGCGGAAGCCTTGACCAGCACCGGGTAACCGGCCTTGTCGGCTGCCGCGGACAGGGTCGCGTCGTCCTGGGCCTCGCCGTGATAACCGGGCACCAGCGGCACGCCGGCCTTTTCCATCAGGGCCTTGGAGCCGGATTTGGAGCCCATCGCCGTCATCATCGCGGCGGTGGGACCGACGAACACCAGCCCCGCCTTGGCGCAAGCTTCGGCGAATTCCGCATTCTCCGACAAAAAGCCGTAGCCGGGATGCACGGCCTCGGCGCCGGTTTGCCGCGCCACTTCGATCACGCGCTCGATGTTCAGGTAGCTGTCGCGCGCACGCGCCGGTCCGAGCAGGACGGCTTCGTCCGCCATCGCGACATGCATGGAATCGGCGTCGGCCTCAGAATAGACCGCCACCGTGCGCAGGCCCATGGCTCTGGCGGTACGGATCACGCGGCAGGCGATCTCGCCGCGGTTGGCGATCAGGAGGGTGCGAAATCGCCGATACCCGGCTTGAACCTGGGGCTGGATTTGGCCTTTCATCATCACATCCTGAACAGGCCAAAGCGGGTCGGCTCGATCGGCGCATTGGCCGACGCCGCCAGCCCGAGACCGAGTACCAGCCTGGTATCGGCGGGATCGATCACGCCGTCATCCCAGAGCCTCGCGGTAGCGTAGTAGGGACTGCCCTGGCTCTCATACTGGGCGCGAATCGGCGCACGAAACTTGTCGTCCTCTTCGGCCGACCATGTCTCGCCCTTGGCCTCGATGCCATCGCGCCGGACCTGGGCCAGCACCATCGATGCCTGTTCGCCGCCCATCACGGAGATGCGGGCGTTCGGCCACATCCAGAGGAAACGCGGGCTGTAGGCGCGGCCGCACATGCCGTAATTGCCGGCGCCATAGGAGCCGCCGATCACGACCGTGAATTTCGGCACGCCAGCGGTGGCCACCGCCGTCACCAGCTTGGCGCCGTCGCGGGCGATGCCGCCGGCCTCGTATTTCTTGCCGACCATGAAGCCCGTGATGTTCTGCAGGAACACCAGCGGGATATTGCGCTGGCAGCACAGCTCGATGAAATGCGCGCCCTTCAGCGAGCTCTCGCTGAACAGGATGCCGTTGTTGGCGATGATGCCGACCGGATAGCCCCAGATATGGGCGAAGCCGCAAATCAGGGTCTGGCCGTAGAGCTTCTTGAATTCGTCGAATTCCGAGCCGTCGACCAGCCGGGCGATGATGTCATGCACGTCGAACGGCTTGCGGCCGTCGGCGGAGACCACGCCATAGATTTCCTGCGGTGCAAACAGCGGCTCGCGCGGCTCGCGCATGTTCAGGCTGGCGCGGCTGGGCTGTTTCAGCGTGGCGACGATGCGCCGGGCAATGCCGATCGCATGGCTGTCGTTCTGCGCATAATGATCGGTGACGCCGGATTGCCGCGAGTGCACGTCGGCGCCGCCGAGTTCTTCCGCGGTCACCACTTCGCCGGTCGCCGCCTTCACCAGCGGCGGCCAGCCGAGAAAGATCGTCCCCTGGTTGCGCACGATGATGCTCTCGTCCGACATGGCAGGGACATAGGCGCCGCCGGCGGTGCAGGAGCCCATCACGATGGCGATCTGCGGGATGCCCTGCGCCGACATCTGCGCCTGGTTGTAGAAGATGCGGCCGAAATGCCGCTCGTCGGGGAAGATCTCGTCCTGCATCGGCAGGAAGGCGCCGCCGGAATCCACCATATAGACGCAGGGTAGATTGTTCTGCCGCGCGATGTCCTGGGCGCGCAGATGCTTTTTCACCGTCATCGGATAATAGGTGCCGCCCTTGATGGTGGCGTCGTTGGCGACGACGACGCATTCGCGCCCCGAGATCCGCCCTACCCCGGTGATGACGCTGGCCGAATGCACGTCGCCGCCGTAGAGGCCGTGGGCCGCCAGCGGCGACAGCTCAAGAAAGGCCGTGCCGGGATCGACCAGGAGATCGACGCGCTCGCGGGCCAGCATTTTGCCGCGCGAGGTGTGCCGGGCGCGCGAGACCTTGCCGCCGCCGCCGGCCACCTGGTCGAGTTTCTCGCGCAGCTCGGCGACCAGCGCGCGCATCGCTTCGGCGTTGCGGGCGAAATCGGTGGATGTGGTGTCGATCGTGGAGTGAAGCGGCATGGGTTTCCACGGTTAGGGTGCGCCGGGAACCGGCATCGGGCTTGCGTTAAGGTGTCATTGCGCCACCGTCCGACGCCACCTCGAGCTGACGACGAGACCTTGGCCGAGGCGACGTTTAACGGCGACAGTAGCGCTATTAGGCCAAAATGCCCCTCTCAAATGTCTTGTCCCCGACATTCCCTGGGGCAATTCTCGTTGCGGCACGGGACCCGTCTCTAGTGGGTCCAGGGTTCGCCGCGCCGGAAGGCGAAATTGTCGGCATAGGCGACTTGCCGGCGGACGGGCTCCTTTGGCTCGATCACCTGATAGGGAATACCCTCGCGCTCACAATAGGCGATGGCATCCTCCTTGGTGTCGAAACGGATGGTGAGCTGCTGCTTCATGTCCCCGGACGAGGTCCAGCCCATCAACGGCTCGATCGCCCGCGGCTGCTCCGGCTCATAGTCCAGCTGCCAGTCCCTGGTCTTGGCGGTCCCCGATTGCATCGCGTTTTTGGCAGGCTTGAAGATGCGTGCGGTCATGGATGTCCGGGCCCTGTGAGATCTGCAGCATGGAAGTACGTGGTGGAAGCAGCCGGGATAGTATAGAAACACCTTTCGGAAAATCTGATCGATGATTCCCGGCCCTTACCTTTTCTGCCACCCGTATAATCATTATGCTGCGCTGTGACAATCTTGGCCGGCGGGGCGGCTGAGGCCCCCCGGTCCGAATTCATCGAAAGCATCACTTCGAAACGGCACCCATGAAAATCAACGCAGTATTGCCCGAAAAGGGACGCGATCTCCGGCTCGACCTGTTTCGCGGCGTCGCGAACTGGGCGATTTACCTGGATCACATCCCCAACAACGTTGTGAACTGGATCACCACCCGGAATTACGGCTTCAGCGATGCCGCGGATCTGTTCGTCTTTATTTCGGGATACACCGCGTCGTTCGTTTACGCCCGGATGATGCTGGAGCGCGGCTTTATCGTAGGCGCCACCCGCCTCACCAAGCGCGTCTGGCAACTCTACGTCGCCCACATCATCCTGTTCGTCATCTATATCGTCGCAATCGGATATGTGGCGCAGCGCTTCAGCGATCCGGAGATCATCCACGAGTTCAACCTCGCGGGTCTCGCCGGCGACCAGGCGATCGAAACCCTGCGCCAGGGTCTCCTGCTCAAGTTCAAGCCGGTCAACCTGGACGTACTGCCGCTTTACATCGTGCTGATGGGGCTGTTTCCGCCGGTGCTGTGGCTGATGCTGCGCCAGCCCGACCTGACCCTGCTGGCTTCGATCGGGCTGTGGCTGGTGGCCCGCCAGTTCGACTGGAACCTGCGGGCCTACCCGGCGGGAGTCTGGTACTTCAACCCGTACTGCTGGCAGGTGCTGTGCGTGTTCGGCTCCTGGTGTGCGCTCGGCGGCGCCAAGCGGGCGCGATGGATTGTCGATCATCCCGTGACGCTTTATCTGTGCATCGCCTATCTGGTCCTTGCGCTTGTCATGACCATGGCCGGCCGGTTTCCGGATTTCGGCGCGC
>JAUXWH010000193.1 GCA_030681365.1 Bradyrhizobium sp. | reverse complement strand
GAACAGGCCGGTGCAGACGATGTAATCGGCGGCTTCCAGCGGAGCGAGCATGGTGTCGAGGCCGCGATAGATCGAATTGTCGCGCTCGGGGCCGAGCCAGAACATTTTCTTGCCCGGATGGTCGGCGACGAAATGCCGGGTCAGGTCGCCCGAACTGACGATGGCGTCATAGGTCTCGTCGGCGACGCCGAGCTTGCGCAACTGCCGCTGCACCGAATCGGCGGGCCGTGGCGCGTTGGTGATGAGGATGACCGTGCCGCCCCGGGCGCGGAAGCTGTGCAGCGCCTCGCAGGCTTCGGGAAATGCCTCCAGGCCGTTGTGAACCACGCCCCAGATGTCGGACAGCACGACTTCGACGCCTTCGACGAGATCGCGCAGCCGCTCGGCAAAATGCAGCCCGGTCATGGCAGGAATGGCCGGTCAGCCCGGCCCAGCGGCGCGGCGCGCCAGCGCGGCGTTGCCGGTCGTCCGTGCCGGGGGCTCGATGGCCGGTTTGGTGAGGGGAGCCGTATTGCTGGAGCCATTGGGTTCCTGGGCCTTGTTCGCAGAGGTCCCGCCGGTAGCAGATGCCCCCTCGGGCCGCAACGGCCGGGGCGGTGCGAACAGAAATCCCTGCCCGAACCGCACGTCGTAATCCAGCAGATCGACCACCGCGCGTTCGCCTTCGATCCGCTCGGCGATCAGGTCGATGCCGAAGCGGCCGAGTAGGTCGGAAAGGTCCGAGGGGTGAATGTCGGAGGTGGAACTCGACCGCTGGTCGAGCAGCAGGGCGGCGGGGACCTTGATGAAGCGGACACCGCGATCGGCCAGCTCGCGCGGCTCGATCCTGAGATCAGTGACGTGGTCGATCGAGAAACGGTAGCCGCGCTGCGCCAGCGCCGCGAGATGTTCGGCCTCGACCGGGCCGAGGTTGCGAAACGTCGCCTGCTTGAATTCGAGCACGAAGGACGGCGCCAGCGCCCGGTTGGCCTCGAGGAAGTCGAGGCATTGCGCGAAGGTGGTGGGATTGCCGAGCGTCGCCGCGGCGACGTTGCAGAAGATTCCGACGTCCTTGTTGCGCACCATCAGGCGGCGCAGCACCTGCACGCAGCGCAGCATCACCATGTGATCGATCCGCCCGACCAGCCCCGCGGCTTCCGCGATCGCGATGAAATCCTCGGCGGCGAGAACCTCGTCCTTGTGATCGCGCAGCCGTGTCACCGCCTCGTAGAAGCGCACCTTGCGCTGCGGCAGGGTCACCATCGGCTGCAGATAGATGTCGATGCGGTTTTCCTCGACCGCGCCCTTCACGGCGTTGAGGATGTGCGCATGGCTGCGCGACGAGTTGGTTTCGGCGGCAGCAGCGGGGGCTGTCGCGGCAGGCGCTGCCGTGACCGACGCCGCCGTGACCGGTGCCGCCGTGGCGGGGGCGGGCGCGCTGGCCCCTTCCTCGGCGGCTTCAGACAGTTCGATCGGAGCTTCGCGCTCGGGCGGGCTCGCAGGCTGAGGCGCCGTGGCAGCAGCGCCCGCGGCCAGCATGTCATCGTGGCTGGCGACGGAGGTCGCGAGCTGCTTGACCAGTACGCCGAGTTCGTTGATCTCGCCGATCACGGTCTGGATGCGGTCGGCGCCGGCCGAATTGGCCGACACCACCCGGCCCTCGACGGCGGCGAGGCGGCGCCCGAATTCGGCGACCTGGCGGGCGAGGTCGGCGGTGCCGCGCGACAGATCCGCGATCTGGCCGCCGACATCGGTGCGGTCGCGCAGCCGCATCGACACGGCGTTATAGAGGATCAGGAAGGTCAGCGCGGTCAGCGCCACGATCGCGGATTCCGAGCCGCTGATGCCCAGCACCGAATACAGGATCAGGCCGAGCGAGGCCGCGACCAGCACCATGCAGATGGCGATGAAAACCGTGGATATGCGTATCATGCCGCGCGCAACGCCCTCAGGTCCAGACTGCTCCCGCCCGGGCAAACGTGAAAGGAAGACGCGAAAGCCGCAGCCATCGGTGGTATCTCGCGCCCCTCCCAGGCGCCGCGAGCTTAGCATCAATGTTGATTCGAAGAGCTAGTGTTCTTCCGATTCGGCCGGAACCGCCGCTCCCAGCGTGTCCGCCATCGCCGCGCCGCGGGCGCCGAGCGGCTTCGGCCGCCCGACCGTCGAATCCCGCGCGGTCTGGTGCTCGATTTCCGCATTCAGTTCGGCGCCGCACAGCACGATGACGGCGGACATCCACATCCACATCATCAGGCCGATGGCGGCGCCGAGCGAGCCGTAGGTGGCGTCGTAGTTTCCGAAGTTCGACAGGTACCACGACAGCAGCGAGGAGCCCGCGATCCAGAGCAGGGCTGCCGCCAGCGTGCCGACGCTGAGCCATTCCCATCGCGCCGCCCGCCGGCTCGGCCCGAACCGGTAGAGGATGGCAAGCGCCATCAGCAGGATCACGAACATGACAGGCCACCGCGCCAGACTGACGATCACCTTGCTCTCCTGCGCGAGGCCGAGATGATCGAGCGCCAGCGGCAGCGCCACCACCGCGCTCACCATCAGCAACAGGGCGATGATCGCGCCGGTCGTGAAGGCCAGCGACAGCAGGTTCAGCCGGAAGAATCCGCGCTTCTCGCGCTCGCCATAGACCACGTTCAACGCCTCGATTACGGCCTTGACGCCGGCATTGGCGCTCCAGATCGCGAGCCCGAGGCCGAGCAGGAAGGTCGCGCCGAGCGCGGTGTCGCCCTTGGCCAGCACGCGCGCGATCTGGTCCTGCACGATCTGGAACGAACCCTCGGGCAGTATCACGGCCATCGTCTGCAGGTTGGCGCCGATGGTGGAGGCATCGGCGAACAGTCCATAGGACGACACCAGCGCCGTGATGGCCGGAAACACCGCGAGCAGACCGAAGAACACGACGCCGGCGGCGGTGGCGAGCAGGCGGTCATCGTTGATCTGCTGGTAGGTACGCCACAGGATATCCTTCCAGCCGGCGAAGGGGATCTGGAAAGGGTTGCTGGAACGCCGGCCGCGGCCGCGCTGCGCGAGTTCAGGCATGACGGAATCGTGTGCCGCGATGACAGGCTCGTGCGCGGGCTCCGCGGCGGTGACCGTTCGAAAATAGCGCTGCGCGGTCAGGACGAAAATCGCCGTGGCCGCGATCAGGAGCAGATTGTCGGCTGCCTCGGAGCGCCGGCCGGACATCAGGGCGCCGTTCTTCGAACCTGCTGCCGTCGGACGGCCGCCCAGCCCAACAATGTCGCCGCCACGAGCAGGCCGGCCTGCACCTTCCTGCTGTCCACGGCTGGCCCCGGGCGGGACGTCCGCCGCACACGGCTCGCGCCGCTCACCGGCGTGGCGGACTCGCGCAAGATCGACGTCGCGGTATTGGTGGCCGCCTCGACCCGGGCCGGCTTGATCGGGTTGGCGTTGATGGCGACGCGCAGGCGGCTCGCCAGCGACGGAAATTGCGGTGTCGGGCGCTTCAGCCGGCTGACCGCCACACCGGCGCAGATCGCCGCGATCGCCACCAGCAAGCCGCCAATCGCGCCGAACGCCCAAAACAGTCCGTAGTTGATTTCAATCCAGCGAAACAGCGCGGTGACGCCGACCAGAACGGCCGCGATCAGAAAAATGCCGGCGGCGCCAAACAGCCCGGCGGCGACGGCGTAGGACGTAGCTGTCCCCGTGGCCTGGTTGGCGCGGTCGCGCAGATACGACCGCGTCGCCCGTTTGATCTGGTTCAGTTTCAGCGCGAGGCCCGCGCGCAGCAACCCGCTCGAGAGCGCCATCATGTAGTCGATCCTCCACCGCAGCGACGCCGATTATCGCTGCCGGGGGTGAACGTGGAGGGGTTTTGAAGGTTCCGTGGCTGCTAGGTGTCCCGGGCGCGGCGCAGCGTGAAACGCTGCCCAGAACCGGGACCCATGGCGAGGGACTGCAGTACCGAAATGGGTCCGGCTCTGCGGCGCAACGCCAGGAAGCGCCGCGCCGCGTCCGGGACACGAGGGTGACCTTATGCCACCGCGCGGATCACCTTGGCGACCTTGTCGACGATCTCGCCGATCTGCTCTTCGGTGACGATCAAGGGCGGGGTCAGCGCCAAGGTGTCGCCGGCGACGCGCAGCATCAGGTCGTTGTCGTGGAACGCGCTGTTGAGCCCGTCGAAGCCGCGCTTGCCCGGCAGGTCCGGGCGCGAGGAGAGGTCGATGCCCGCGGTCAGGCCGACGGTGCGGATGTCCACCACATTGGGCTCGTTGCGCAGCGACATTACCGCGTCGGCGAATTTCGGCTCGAGCATTTTCGCGCGCTCGAACAGCTTTTCGTCGCGGTAGATATCGAGCGTCGCCAGCGCCGCGGCGCAGGCGATCGGGTGCGCCGAATAGGTGTAGCCGTGGGTCAGCTCGACGACATGTTCCGGGCCGTTCATGAAGGCGTCGTGGATGGTGTCGCGCACCAGCACGCCGCCCATGGGGGCTGCACCATTGGTGATTCCCTTTGCGAACGTCAGCATGTCCGGCAATACGCCGTAGCGCTCCGCGGCGAACGCAAAGCCGAGCCGCCCGTAACCGGTGATGACTTCGTCGAAGATCAGCAGAATGCCGTGCTTCTGGGTGATCTCGCGCAACCGCTTGAGATAGCCCTTCGGCGCCGGCAGCACGCCGGTCGACCCCGCCATCGGCTCGACGATCACGGCGGCGATGGTGTTGGCGCCGTGCAGATTGACCAGCCGCTCGACATCATCGGCGAAATGCGCGCCATACTCCGGCTCGCCCTTGGTGAAGGCCTGTTTCTCGCGGTCGTAGGTGTGGGAAATATGATCGACGCCCGTCAGCAACGAGCCGTAGATCTTGCGGTTACCTACGATGCCGCCGACCGAAGTGCCGCCGAAGCCGACGCCGTGATAGCCGCGCTCGCGGCCGATCAGCCTGGTGCGGCCGCCCTGGCCGCTGATCTGGTGATAGGCCAGCGCGATTTTCAGCGCGGTGTCGGCGGCTTCCGAACCGGAGTTGCAGAAGAACACATGGTCGAGGCCGTCAGGCGCCAGATCGGCGATGCGGCTGGCAAGCTCGAAGGCCTGCGGAATGCCGAACTGGAACGGCGGCGCGTAGTCCAGTGCTGCGGCCTGCTTGCCGATCGCCTCGGCGATCTGGGAGCGGCCGTGGCCGGCATTGCAGCACCACATGCCGGCGGCGGCGTCGATGATCTTGCGGCCGTCGACCGTGAAGTAATGCATGTCCTTGGCGCCGGCGAGCAGCCGCGGGTTCTTCTTGAACGCGCGGTTGGCGGTGAACGGCATCCAGTGCGCGGCGAGATCGTTCGGCACGTTGACGGCGGCGGGGCGTGGGCTCTTATCCAGCATGGGGGCCTCTTCAAGGTTTTGGAATATGGGCGGCTGCCCGTGCAATCTATCAGCTTCGCCGCGCAACGGGAACGCCGATGCAGCGCAATATTTGCGCTCAATCGGGTGAATTGAGGCCGGCTTGCGCGGCACTTCGCCGCTCAAGAATCTGGCCGCTTACGAATCCCGGCCGCTCACAGATCGGCGGCGGCGATCCAGAATACCTCGCCGTCGGACTCCTCGGTATCGAGCCAGAGCAGCGGCAATTGCGGGTAGGCGGCCTGCAGCGCCGGCCGGCAGCGGCCTATTTCGCACAACAGCCCGCCCTGCGGCGTCAAATGCCGCCGGGCCTCATCGAGGATGCGCCTGACGATGTCGAGCCCGTCGGCGCCGCCGTCGAAGGCGAGTTTCGGCTCGGCGCGGCATTCGCGCGGCAGGTCGGCCATCCCCTGCGCGTCGACATAGGGGGGATTGGAGATGATCAGGTCGTAGCGCCGGCCTTCGACCGGCCCGAACAGGTCGCCCCGATGCAGCGTCACCCGATCCTCGAGGCCGTAATCGGCGACGTTGCGCGCGGCGACGGCGAGGGCGTCCCTGGAAAGGTCGACGGCGTCGATTTGGGCATTGGGGAAATTCCGGCTCGCCAGGATGGCGAGACAGCCCGAGCCGGTGCAGAGGTCCAGCACGCTTTCGACGGCTAAGGGATCCTCGATCAGCGAACCGCCGGCTTCGTCATCCTCGCCGCCGAAATGGGAGTCCAGCAATTCGCCGATGAAGGAGCGCGGCACGATGGTGCGCTCGTCGACATAGAACGGCAGGCCGCGCATGTAGATCCTGTTGACCAGATAGGCGGCGGGTTTGCGCGTGGTAACCCGGCGCGCGATCACGTCGAGAATGGCCCTGGCCTCGTGTGCGGTGACCCGCGCCATGGCAAACGCCTCGAACTGGTCGGGGTGCAGATGCAGCGTCTCGCAGACCAGGAAGGCGGCCTCCGCCACCGGATCGGTGGTGCCATGTGCGAACACGAGTTTCGCTTCGATGAAGCGGCTGGTCGCATAGCGCACGAAATCGAGCAGGGTCCTGAGTTCGCCGGAGGCAACCCTGGGCAGTCTGGCTGCGGCGGGCCGCTTCGCCGCCGGTTTTGCGCGCTTTGCCATCAGGATCTGGCCATCAGGATCTGGTCCAGCGCGCGGCGGCATCGTCGTCGTGGCCGCGGGCGTCGACCCAGCTGGTTCCGCCGGGCTTTTCCTCGCGCTTCCAGAACGGCGCATTGGCCTTCAGATAGTCCATCAGGAACTCGGCTGCCTGAAATGCCGCCTGCCGGTGCGCCGAGGCCGCCAGCACCAGCACGATATTTTCGCCAGGCTCGATGCGGCCGACACGATGGATCACGGTCACGCCCGTCAGCGGCCAGCGCGACATCGCGGCCTCGGTATGGCGCGCGATTTCGGCCTCCGCCATTCCAGGGTAATGTTCCAGCGTCAGCGCCGCGATCGCCTCGTCGCCCTCGCTGCCGCGGCAGATCCCGGAAAACGTCACGACGGCGCCGACATCGGTGCGACCCTCCGTCAGCGCTGCGATTTCGCGGCCGATGTCGAAATCGGCTTGCTGGATGCGGATCGTCACATTGGCCATGGCTTTATCAGCCGCCGGTCATGGGCGGGAAAAAGGCGATCTCGCGGGCGCCGGCGATGACGGTATCGGATTTGACATGGGCGTGGTCGATGGCGGCGCGAATCACCCTGGGGGTCTCGAAGGCATGGGCGTAGCTCTCGCCCTGTCCCGCCAGCCAGGCGATGAGGTCGTCCACGGTGCGCACGCTGGCCGGCGGCTCGACCGTTTCCTCGGCCTTACCGATCCGTTCGCGCACCCAAGCGAAATACTTGACCCTCATCCCTCATCCTCCTTGATGAGATGATGAATGCCGGCGCGGAAATAGTCCCAGCCGGTGTACATCGTGAAAATCGCCGATATCCAGAGCAGGACGATGCCGATCAGCGTGGTCGGCGGGAAAATCGCCTCGCCGGCTTCGCCGGCGATCAGAAATCCGATCGCGACCAACTGGATGGTGGTCTTCCATTTCGCCAGCTTGGTGACGGGGACGCTGACCCGAAGGGCGGCGAGATATTCGCGCAGGCCCGAAACCAGGATTTCTCGGCAGAGGATGACGATGGCGGCCCATAGCGTCCAGCCATGGATGCTGCTGTCCGCCGCCAGCATCAGAAGGCAGGATGCTACCAGCAGCTTGTCGGCGATCGGATCGAGCATCCGGCCGAAAGCCGAGTGCTGGTCCCAGATTCGCGCATAATAGCCGTCGAGATAATCGGTGATGGCCGCGGCGATGAATACCGCCAGCGCCACCCAGCGCAGCCACAACGGGTAGTACATGATGGACTGCAGGAAGACGCAGCCCACCACCACCGGGATCGCGGCGATCCGGCCGTAGGTCAGGATATTCGGCAGGGACATCGAGCTCCTGCCCGAACTTTTTGTCGTGGCGATGTTCATCCGTCTTACCAATACCGCCCAAGCATGAAGGTCAACCGTGCGGGGCACGTGATCCGTTACAGATGACCCCTATGTGACGTGAAACTACCCCGGCTGCGCATGAAAAAACTCGAAAATCTTGCGGGCACTCTCGGCGCTGACCCCCGGGACCTTGCCGAGATCGGCGATCGAGGCCCGTTCGATCTCCTTCAGGGTTCCGAAATGATGCAGCAAGGCGCGTTTCCGTGCCGGGCCGATGCCCGGAATCTCCTGCAGGCCGGCCTCGCGAATGTCCTTTTTGCGCAGCTTGCGGTGCGAACCGATCACGAAGCGGTGCGCCTCGTCGCGCAGCCGCTGGATGAAATACAGCACGGGGTCGCGAGGTTCCAGCTTGATCGCCTCGCGGTCCGGCATGAACAGGGTTTCACGGCCGGCGTCGCGGTCCGGCCCCTTCGCCACGGCCAGCAGCGTGACCTGGGTCAGCCCGAGCGCCGCGAAGATCTCCCTGACGGCGTTGAGTTGGCCGCGGCCGCCGTCGATGATGACGAGGTCGGGCCATTGCGGAAACGAGTCGTCGTCCGCTTTCGGCCTGGCGGCGCCGTCTTCCGCGGGCTTCAACAGCCGCTTGAAGCGCCGCTCGAGCACCTCGCGCATCATGGCGTAATCGTCGCCGGGGGTGAGGCCTTCCGACTTGATGTTGAACTTGCGGTACTGGTTTTTAATAAAGCCATCCGGCCCCGCCACGATCATGGCGCCGACCGCGTTGGTGCCCTGGATGTGGCTGTTGTCGTAGACCTCGATCCGCTTCGGCGGATGGGCCAGGCCGAGCGTGGCGACCATGCCCTGCAGCAGCCGGCTCTGGGTCGCGGTATCCGCCAGCTTGCGGCCCAGCGCCTCGCGCGCATTGGTCAGCGCGTGCGCGATCATCTCCTTCTTTTCGCCGCGCTTCGGCGTCGTGACTTCGACCTTGAAGCCGGCCTTGATCGACAGCGCATCGGCCAGCAGCTCGCATTCCTCGATGGCATGCGACAGCAGGATGAGCTTGGGCGGCGGCTTGTCGTCGTAGAACTGGGCGAGGAACGAGGCCAGCACCTCTTCCGGGGTGAAGGTTTTCTCGGCGCGGGGGAAATAGGCGCGGTTGCCCCAGTTCTGGCCGGTGCGGAAGAAAAACACCTCGATGCAGGAATAGCCGCCCTCCTGATGGATGGCGAAGACGTCGGCTTCCTCCACGCTGCGCGGATTGATGCCCTGCTGCGACTGGATCGCGGACAATGCCGCGAGGCGGTCGCGGTAAAGCGCCGCGGTCTCGAATTCCAGTTCGGCAGAGGCTTTTTCCATTTCGCCGGCGAGCTGCTGC
>JAUXWH010000137.1 GCA_030681365.1 Bradyrhizobium sp. | reverse complement strand
GCAGGCCGAGCCCGTCGAGCGAAAAGATGGTCTCGATCAGGAGCGAGCCCGAGAAGAAGGCGTGGATGAAGGCCCCCGGAAAGCCGGCGATCACGATCAGCATGGCGTTGCGGAAGATGTGACTATACAGCACCTGCCGCTCGCTGCAGCCCTTGGCGCGCGCGGTCATGACATACTGCTTGCGGATCTCGTCGAGGAACGAGTTCTTGGTCAACAGCGTCATGGTGGCGAAGGCGCCCAGCGCCATCGAGACCAGCGGCAGCGCGATATGCCAGAAGTAATCCAGGATCTTCCAGTACCATGGAAACTGCGCCCAGCCGTCCGAGGTCAGCCCGCGCAGCGGGAAGATGTTGAAGAACGAACCGCCGGCGAACAGGATGATGAGCAGGATAGCGAACAGGAACCCGGGAATCGCGAACCCGATGATGATCACCGCCGAGGTCCAGGTGTCGAATTTCGAGCCGTCCTGCACCGCCTTGCGGATGCCGAGCGGGATCGAGATCAGATAGGTCAGCAGCATCATCCAGATCCCGAGCGACATCGAAACCGGCAATTTCTCCTTGATCAGCTGCAGCACGCTGACGTCGCGAAAATAGCTCTTGCCGAAATCGAATCGCGCGAAATTCCACACCATCAGGAGAAAGCGCTCCGGCGCCGGCTTGTCGAAGCCGAACTGCTTTTCGAGGCTCTTGATGAAATCGGGATCGAGCCCCTGTGCACCGCGGTACTTCGAGTTGACCGCGTCGACGGAGGCCCCGACCTGGCCGCGGGCGCCGAAATCGCCGCCCGAAGAGCCCGAGATCCGGGAACTGGCGCCGGTGTCGGCGCCGCTGAGCTGCGCGATCACCCGCTCGACCGGGCCGCCCGGCGCGAACTGCACCACGACGAAGGAAACGAACAGGATTCCGAGCAGGGTCGGAATCATCAGCAGAATGCGGCGGGCGATATATGCGCTCATGGGCTATTTCGCCTGTTCAATCCTGGCCGCCTTGTTGGCCTCGAACCACCACGTCTCCGGCGCGCCGCGCGCGTAGCGCGGCTTGACCTTGGGATAGCCGAACTGGTCCCAATAGGCGATCCAGTGCGACGCCTTGCTCCAGTGCGGAATCCAGTACCGGCCCGAGCGCAGCACGCGATCGAGGGCCCGGCACGCGGTATGGAGCTCTGCCTGGCTTTGCGCCGCGACCGCCTTTTCGACCAGCGCATCGACGACGGGATCGGCAATCCCGGCGAGATTGTTGGACCCCTTGGTCCTGGCGAACTCGCTGGAGAAGTAATTGCGCAGGGCGCTGCCGGGAATTTGCGGATAGATGAAGCGCGCGATCGCGATGTCGAAGTCGAAATCCTTCAACCGCTCCACGGCCTGCGATGGATCGACCAGCCGGATGTTGGCGTCGATACCCAATACGCGAAGGTTCTTGATGAAGGTGGTATGATGCGGCTCGAACGAGCGCTCGGTCAGCAGGAACTCGATGGAGAGCTGCTCGCCCCCGGCGTTCACCCGCTTGCCGTTCTTGACGGTCCAACCGGCGGCATTCAGCAGGTCGCCGGCGCCGCGCAGCAGCTTGCGGTCCTGCCCCGATCCGTCGCTGACCGGAGGAACCCATGCCGGGCCGAACACTTCCGGCAACACGCGGTCGCGGAACGGCTCCAGCAACGCGATCTCCTCGGGCGACGGCTCGCCCTTCGCCATCATCTCGGAATTCTGGAACACCGAATGGGTGCGCTCATAGGCACCGTACATCAGGTTCTTGTTGGTCCATTCGAAGTCGAACGCGATGACCATGGCCTCGCGCAGGCGGCGGTCGGCGAACTTGTCGCGCCTGGTGTTGAGCAGCCAGCCCTGCGCGCCCGACGGGCGCTCGTCGGGGATCACCTCACGCTTGACGCGCCCGTCGCGAAGCGCCGGGAAATCGTACCGGGTCGCCCAGACGCGGGAGGTGAATTCCTCGCGGAACAGATAATTGCGGCCGATAAAGGCTTCCAGGCCGACTTCGCGGTCGCGATAATACTCGTCCCGGATCAGGTCGAAATTATACTGCCCGCGCGCTACGGGAAGGTTTTCGCCCCACCAGTTTTTCACTCGCTCGAATTCGATGTAGCGCCCCTGTTCGAAGCGCGCGACACGGTAGGGACCGGAGCCGAGCGGCGCCTCCAGCGAGGTCTCGTCGAACGGCCGTGCGCTGTAGTATTTTTCCGAGAAGATCGGCATCGATGCCGCCAGCGCCGGCGCATCGAGCCCGCGCGCCGCAGAGAACCGCAAGACGACGGTCTGCTTGTCCTCGGCCACGACTTCAGCGAGCTCGCGCAACACAGAGGAATAGGCCGGATGACCCTTGGTCTTCAGCGTGGTCAGCGAAAAGACGACATCGGCCGCGGCGATGTCCGTGCCGTCGTGAAACTGGATCCCGGGGCGCAGGCGAAAGCGGTAGAGCAAGCCGTCGGCAGAAACCGTCAGGTCCTGCGCCGCCAGGGGATAGACCGCGTCCGGCTCATCGAACGCCCGCGCCATCAGGGACGCGAAAGTCAGGTTCATGTCGCTCGCGACATCGCCCTTGATGATGTAGGCGTTGAGCGAATTGAAGGTCGATCCGCCCGAGCCGACCAACTGCGAAAACAGCCCGCCTTTGGGCGCGTCGACGTTGACGTAGTCGAAATGGCGGAAATCCGCGGGATATTTCAGTTCGCCGAACGCCGACAGGCCATGAACCTTGGCGCCCGCATCGTTCGCCAGCGCCGGCCGGAGCCACGCCGCGCCGATGGCGCCGGCGCCGAGCCGCAGCACGCACCGGCGGTCGAACTGCATCATGCGCGGAAAATCCCTCAAGATCGTTTGCCGATCCGGGCGGCCCTGTCGGCGTCATACCACCAGATCGCGGGGAATGCCGACTGGCCGTATTTCGGCAGCTCGGCCGGCCGGCCGAATCGATCCCAGCGCGCGGTACGCGATTTGTTGTAGGTCCACTGCGGCACGACGTAATGATTCCACAGCAGCGCACGATCAAGCGCCTTGGTCGCGGCGACCAGGTCGGCGCGATCCGTGGCATAAATCAGCCGTTCGATCAGCTTGTCGATCGCGGGATTCTTGATTCCGATGATATTGCGCGACCCGGCCATGTCGGCGGCCTGCGAACCCCAATACTCGCGCTGCTCGTTGCCCGGCGAAAGCGATTCCTGCCACGACGATACGACGATATCGAAATCCCAGGTTCGCAGCCGGTTCTCATATTGCGCCGGATCGATGGTGCGCACGCTGACGTCGATGCCGAGCCGTTCCAGCGAGGGCTTGAAGAACAGCATGACCCGCTCGAATGACGGATCGGCTCCAAGCAGTTCGATGGTGAATGGCGCTCCGGTCTTGCTGTCGGTCAGCTTGCGGTCGCGCACCTCATAACCGGCGTCCTTGAGCAGGCGCATTGCCTCTCGCAGGTTTGCGCGCACCGCTTCCGGACTGCCGCCGACCGGGTTGGTATAGGCCGTCGTGAAAACCTCCGGCGGAACTTCGGCGCGGACCTTCTCGAGGATTTCCAGCTCCCTGCCTTGCGGCAGGCCGTCTGAAGCCAACTCGGTGCCATCGAAATAGCTGCTGATGCGCTTGTACTGGCCGAAGAAGATCTGCTTGTTCATTTCCTCGTAGTCGAATGCAAAATTCAGCGCGCGGCGCACCCGCGGATCCCGAAACTTGTCGCGACGGAGATTCATCGCGAACGCCTGCATGATGCCGGAACTGCGGTTTGGAAATTCCTCCAGCAGCACACGCTTGTCGGCGACGGCAGGGAAGTCGTAGGCCGTGGCCCAATTTTTCGCGCTGTTCTCGGTGCGCCAGTCCACCTGATCGCCCTTGAACGCCTCCAGCGCCACCAGCGAGTCGCGGAAATATTCGTAACGCAGCTCGTCGAAATTGTTGCGCCCGACATTGGTGGAGAGATCGCGGCCCCAATAATCCTTCACGCGCTCCAACGTGACGGTCCTTCCGGCGACGAATTCCTTGATGCGATAGGGACCGGAGCCGAGCGGTTTCTCCAGCGTGGTCGCGGAGATGTCGCGCTTGCGGCCCTCGCTGTCGGTGCCCTCCCACCAATGCTTCGGCAATATCGTGAGCTGGCCCACAATCAGCGGAAGCTCACGGTTGCCGGGCGCATCGAACGTGAATTTGATTTCGCGATCGCCGGATTTTTCAGCCTTCACCACGTGGCGGTAGTAAGCCGAATATTGCGGATGATGCTTCTTGAACGAATCGAGCGAAAAAATCACATCGTCCGCCGTCACCGGCTTGCCGTCATGCCATTTCGCCTCTGCCCGCAGGCGATAGGTGACGGAAGAAAAGTCCTCGGGATGGCTGACCGCTTCGGCCAGCGCGCCGTATTCGGTCGAAACTTCGTCCAGCGACGACGTCATCAGCGGCTCGTAGACCAACTGGACGGCTCCCGCGATCGATCCTTTCACGCCGGCAACCGCGACATTGAAATTGTCGAACGTCCCGATCAGGATCTGGCGGGCGATGCCGCCCTTGGGCGCATCCGGATTGACGTAGTCGAAGCGCTTGAAGTCGGCAGGATATTTGACGTCGCCGAACAGCGACAGCGCGTGGCGCCAGACCGGCTCGCCGGTTGCGGATTGGGCGTGGGCCGGCTCAACGCTGGCCGATAGCCCGAGGGAGGGCGCGATGGCCGCAACAGCGGCGCCTTGCAGCAGATGTCGTCGGGTAATCGTCAAATGAAACATTCCTGTAGCTGACAGAGACACCCTTTAAGCGCGCAGTATAAGGCAAGGTTTCGACCGATTATGTTGCTTTTTCCTCATGTTGCCAGCCTGATAACGCGCCATGTGCGGCGAAAGGTCCCGATAACAAGGCCGCGATCACAGCAAAACGGCCAGGCAATGCCTGGCCGTAGACGCCGAAACCCTCGACAGGCCCGCGGAATCCTATTTCGCCGCGGTCGGCAGCGGTGCCGGGTTGTCCGACAGGCTGCGCAGATAGGCGATCACGTCGGCGCGCTCGCTGTCCTTCTGGATGCCGGCGAAACTCATGGCGGTGCCGGGCACGAAGCCCTTCGGGCTGGCGATAAACTTGCTGAGGTCGTCGTAGGTCCAGGTGCCGCCCTTGCCTTTCAACGCAGCGGAGAAATTGAAATTGCGGGACGGGGACGCCTTCGCCTCGTTGAGCAAGCCGTAAAGATTCGGGCCGACGCGGTTGGGGCCGCCCTTCTCGAAGGTGTGGCAGGCCGCGCATTTTTTGGCAGCGCTGGCACCCTTCTCGACGGAAGCGGTCTGCAGCAGCTTTTCGATCGGCTCCGAGGGGGCCGGCGCGGCTTCCTTGCCACCGGCGGGCGCGGCTTCCTTGACGGCGATTTCGTAACCCGGCTTTTCCGGCAGGTGGGGCGCAAAAATCGCGCTGGCGGTGAAATTCGTCACCAGCAACAGCAGGCAGGTAGCCAGAACGGCGCCCATAATTTTATTGAGTTCGAAGGAGTCCATTTTCGATCAGGCTCCAGGCCGGAAAGTCGACGTAAGGCCGCGAGACGGCCCGGATGAGCGTCAGGAATCGGCTTTCGCACCGCACCCGAGCGACGATGAGATATCGGTTTGCCCGCGCTCTGGCAACCCGTATAAACGCCCCGACTTTCCGCCAATCCCCACCCATTTCCGATCATGTGAACCGGGTCTGACCCTGTGACCGAGTCCCGCACCCTGGTGCTGATTCCCGCCCGAATGGCCGCCACCCGGCTGCCCGGCAAGCCGCTATTGGACATCGCCGGCCTGCCGATGATCGTCCACGTGCTGCGCAGGGCGGAGGCGGCCGGAATAGGCCGCGTGGCGGTCGCCACCGATACGCCCGACATCGCGGTCGCGGTGATGGCCCATGGCGGCCGGGCTGTCATGACACGGGCCGATCACCCTTCCGGATCCGACCGGATTTTTGAAGCGCTGGGCAAGCTCGACCCGGATGGCGAGGCCGACATCATCGTCAATCTGCAGGGCGATTTTCCGACCATCCACCCCGACAACATCCGCAGCGTGCTGGCGCCGCTCGACGACCCCGCGGTCGATATCGCGACGCTGGCGGCCGAGATCCATACCGAGGAAGAGGCCACCAACCCCAATGTGGTGAAGGCGGTGGGCTCGCCCATCGGCGCCGGGCGGCTGCGCGCGCTCTATTTCACCCGCGCCACGGCGCCCTGGGGCGACGGGCCGCGCTACCATCATATCGGGCTTTACGCCTATCGCCGCGCCGCGCTGGAGCGCTTCGTGGCGCTGCCCCCGTCGCCGCTGGAGAAGCAGGAAAAACTCGAGCAGCTGCGGGCGCTGGAGGCCGGCATGCGGATCGACATCGGCATCGTCGACACCGTTCCGCGCGGCGTCGACACCCCGGCGGACCTCGAAACCGCCCGGCAGATACTGGCAAAAGGCTGAGCGGCTGATACAAGGCGCCCAGGAAAAACATCATGACAAAAAAGCTGAAAATCGCATTCCAGGGCGAGCCGGGAGCCAATTCCCACATCGCCATCGCCGAAGCCTATCCCGACGCCGAGCCGGTGCCGTGCCCGACCTTCGAGGACGCGCTGGCCGCGATCACCTCGGGCGAGGCCGACCTCGGCATGATCCCGATCGAGAACTCGGTGGCCGGCCGGGTCGCCGACATCCATCATCTGTTGCCGCAATCCGGCCTGTTCATCGTCGGCGAATATTTTCTGCCGATCCATCACCAGTTGATGGCGCCGCGCGGCGCCAGGCTCGGCGACGTCAAGACCGTGGAGAGCCACGTCCACGCGCTCGGGCAATGCCGCAACATCATCCGCAAACTCAAGATCAAGCCGATCGTGTCGGGCGATACCGCAGGCTCAGCCCGCATCGTCGCCGAGCGCGGCGACAAGTCCTGCGCCGCGATCGCCTCGAAGCTCGCCGCCGACATCTACGGCCTCGATATCCTGGCCGAGGACGTCGAGGACGAGACCCACAACACCACCCGCTTCGTGGTGCTGGCGCGCGAATCGACCTGGGCCAAGCAGGGTTCCGGGCCGCTGGTCACCTCGTTTGTATTCCGGGTGCGCAACCTCCCCGCCGCGCTCTACAAGGCGATGGGCGGCTTTGCCACCAACGGCGTCAACATGACCAAGCTGGAAAGCTACATGGTCGACGGCAATTTCTTCGCCACGCAATTCTACGCCGACGTCGACGGCCACCCCGAGGACAGGGGATTGGCCTTCGCGCTGGAGGAGCTGAAATTCTTCTCGCGCGAGTTTCGCATCGTCGGCGTCTATCCCGGCCATCCGTTCCGGGCGACGTTCAGCGAGAAGGCGGATTGAATTGCTTACCCTCCCCTGGAGGGGGAGGGTCGGCTTGCATGAGCGTAGCGACTGCGAGACGGGGTGGGTGACAGTCTGTCAACTCGCGCACCGTTCGAGAAGAGAGACTGTCACCCCACCCCGATCGCTACGCGATCGACCCTCCCCCTCCAGGGGAGGGTAAGAGTCTACGCCGCCGCCTGCTTGCCCAGGCCGAACGCGTCGGCCAGCAGTGAGTACGATTTCTTCCGCGCCTCGTGGTCGTACACCGCGGTGATGATCATCAACTCGTCCGCCATGCTCGCCTGGACCATCGGCTGCAGTTTTTGCAGCACCGTCGCCGGGTTGCCGACGAACAGCCGCGAGCGGTTGCGGGCGATCGAGGCGCGCTCAGAGTCGGTGTAGGGATAGGCCAGTGCTTCCTCCACCGATGGCAGGGGCAGATACTGGCCGCGGTCGCGGCGCAGCCGGTTCAGGTCCATCGATGATGCCAGCCTGTCGGCTTCCGCATCGGTTTCGGCTGTAACCACCGCCACCGCCAGAATGCCGTGCGGCGCGGCGCGCCAGCCGGATGGCGTGAAGTGGTTATGGTAGCTGGTCATGGCATCGACGGCGTCATGCGACGCGAAATGATGCGCGAAGGCAAAGCCCATCCCGACCTGCGCCGCCAGTTCCGAGGAGTAATCGCTGGAGCCGAGCAGCCAGATCGGCGGCAGCGGGCTGTCGTCCGGCATCGCCACCACATTGTTGTAGGGATGGCCGGGCGGAAAGCCGCGGGTCTCCCACAGGATCAATTCCTGCAGCCGTTCCAGAAAATCGTCGCCGTCGCGGCGGTCGAGCCGGCTGCGCAGCGCATGCGCGGTGGCGCCGTCGGTGCCGGGCGCGCGGCCGAGGCCGAGATCGATCCGGCCGGGAAACAGCGCCTCCAGCATCTTGAAGCGTTCGGCCACCACCAGCGGCGCATGGTTCGGCAGCATGACGCCGCCGGAGCCGACCCGGATGTTTTTGGTCACCGCCGCGATCTGCCCGATCATCAAATCGGGCGCGGGGCTCGCCACCGAGGCGAGGTTGTGATGTTCGGCCAGCCAGTAACGGACATAGCCCAGGCCGTCGGCATGGCGCGCCAGATCGATGCTGTTGCGCAGCGCCGCGGCGGGTTTCGTGCCGGTGGTGACGACCGAGAGGTCGAGGATCGAGAGAGGAATCATGCCGGTAAACTAGTGTGCATTGTCCGACCCACAAAGGGGCCGGGAGTGCAGGTCAGGCGCGCGTCCAAAGGCAGCGGCGACGGCAGCTTCAACACGGATAGTGGGGCAGTAGATCATCATGTCGATGATTTTCATCCTGCCCACATTTGGGTCCTCCAGCACGTCACGCCAATATCCAGAGAAACCTCCTGAATTCACTAGATTTTTATCGATTACCCGCACCTCGATTGACGGCCTTCGCCACTCCGGGTTAGCCCACTTAACGCACAATACGACAATAATTTCTATATATATGCAAATATTGGGCAATTTCCCACCTCCGATGGGCTGTTGGAATGATCCCATTTGGCCTATTTTAGCATCTCGCAGCTAAGCCTGCCCCCGACGCTTCGAGTGGAGTTTGTGGTGACATGACCGAGGTTACGCCGCCCGCGCCTGACGCGCACCGCGTGCTCAAATCGCCCGCGATCTCGTTCGAATTCTTCCCGCCGAAGACCGAGGAGATGGAAAAGAGCCTGTGGGAGACCATCAAGCGCCTGGCGCCGCTGTCGCCCAGCTTCGTCTCGGTGACCTACGGCGCCGGCGGATCGACGCGGGAGCGCACCCACTCCACCATCACCCGCATCCTCGCTGAAACGGACCTGCTGCCGGCCGCGCATCTGACCTGCGTCGGTGCGGCGCGCGGCGAGATCGACGAGATCGTCGGCCGCTACCACGAGGCCGGCGTCCGCCATATCGTCGCCTTGCGCGGCGATCCGCCCGCCGGCATCGGCACAGCCTATTCGACCCATCCCGATGGCTACCAGACCTCGGCGGAGCTCGTGGCCGGCATCAAGAAGCAGCACGGCGACATCGAAGTATCCGTTTCCGCCTATCCCGAAAAGCATCCGGAGAGCCGCGACTTCGACGCCGACATCGATGTGCTCGCGGCCAAGGTCGATGCCGGCGCCACCCGCGCCATTACCCAGGTGTTCTTCGATAACGACCTCTACTTCCGCTACCTCGATCGGGTGCGCGCGCGCGGCATCACGATTCCGATCGTGCCCGGCATCATGCCGATGCACAATTTCAAGCAGGCGCGCAACTTCGTCACCCGCGCCGGCACGTCGGTGCCGGACTGGCTGGCGGAAAAATTCGAGGGCCTCGACGACGACGCCGAGACGCGCAAGCTGGTGGCCGCCACGG
>JAUXWH010000190.1 GCA_030681365.1 Bradyrhizobium sp. | reverse complement strand
ATCGCGCCGCTCCTTGAACACCTTGTTGTTCAGGGGGATGAAATCCTGCGGCCCGTTGAGCGCCTCGACCGAGGCCCATTGCGAGATCGAACACGGGTTCGAGGTCGACTGCGACTGGATGGTCTGCATCGCCTTGATCAGCTCGGCCGGCCCGCCGGCATAGCCGATGCGCCAGCCGGTCATGCAATAGGCCTTCGAGACGCCGTTCACGGTCAGCGTGCGGTCGTACAGTTTCGGCTCGACCTGCGCCGGCGTGGTAAAGACAAAATCGTCATAGACCAAGTGCTCGTACATGTCGTCGGTCATCACCCAGACATGCGGGTGCTTGACCAGCACGTCGGTGATCGCCTTCAGCTCGGCGCGCGTATAGGCGGCGCCGGTCGGATTCGACGGCGAGCACAGGATGATCCATTTGGTCTTCGGCGTGATCGCCTTTTCCAGCGCGTCGGGCTTGAGCTTGAAGCCGTCGGCCGCGGTGCAGATCACCGGCACGGATTCGCCGCCGGCGAGCGCCACCATTTCCGGATAGCTCACCCAATAGGGTGCTGGAATGATGACCTCGTCGCCCGGATTGATGGTGGCCATCAGGGCGTTGTAGAGCACCTGCTTGCCGCCGGTACCGACGATGATCTGGTTCGGCTTGTAGGTCAGGCCGTTCTCGCGCTGAAACTTGGCGATGATCGCCTCCTTCAGCTCGGGAATGCCGCCGACGTCGGTATATTTGGTCTTGCCGGCCTCGATGGCATGGATCGCCGCCAGCTTGATGTTGGCCGGCGTGTCGAAGTCGGGTTCGCCGGCGCCGAGGCCGATGACGTTGCGGCCGGCCGCTTTCAGCGCGCGTGCTTTATCCGTGACCGCGATGGTCGCGGACGGCTTCACACGGTCGAGCGCAGCGGACAGGAAAGGCATCATCGTCTCCTTGCAGGCATGGTGAATCCACGGGTGAGGTCACACCGATCCACGACTCGTCTTGTTGGGATCGAGGCACCCTAAAGCGCTCGACGCTGCATCGCAAGAAGCTTGGACCGCCGCGGCCAAACTTTAGGGAACGTTAAAACCGGCCGGCTAGAACAACGCAATATTCATACAAATTCCGCGGCGAAATGACTCATTTCTGGCAAGGGCTGCGATCCGGGGAGTGGCTCACGCCAACGCGCGCGCGTGGCTACAGCCTGGTCGTGCTCGCCATCTGCGCCGTCGCGGCGATCGGCTGGATCGCGCTGTCGGACGGTCTGATCGACCGCAACGGCAAGCCGATCGGAACCGACTTCTCGAATGTCTATGCGGCAGGCTCCCTGACCTGGCAGGGCCGTCCCGCGGACGCCTATCAGCCTGACCTGCAGCACGCCGCCGAAAAGGCCGTGTTCGGCGGCCGCGAGGTGCCGTTCTACGGCTGGCACTATCCGCCGTTCTTCTTCGCGGTCGCGGTCCTGGTCGCCGCGGTTCCCTACGGCTGGGGCCTGGCGATCTGGCTGGCGGCGAGCTTTGCCTTCTACCTGGCCGTCATGCGCGCGATCCTGCCGCGTCCCGAGACGTGGCTGATCGCGGCGGCCTTTCCCGCCGTGGTCGTCAATGTCGGCCACGGCCAGAACGGGTTTCTCACCGCCGCGCTGCTCGGCGGTGCGCTGCACCTGCTTGACCGCAGGCCCTGGCTCGCGGGCGTGCTGATCGGCTGCCTCGCCTACAAGCCGCAATTCGGCGTGTTGATTCCGGTGGCATTGCTGGCGGGCGGACGATGGAGCACCATCGCCGCCGCCGCGGCCACCGTGGCGGCGCTGGTCGCCGTCAGTCTTGCCACGCTCGGCGTCGGCGTCTGGCAAGCCTTCGCGGATTCCATGAATTTCACGCAGGTCGTGGTGCTCGAACAGGGCGGCACCGGCTGGGAGAAGATTCAATCGATATTCTCCGCGGCGCGGATGTGGGGCGCCGGCATACCATTGGCCTATGCCGCGCAGATCGCGCTGGCGCTGATGGTCGCCGCATGTCTGGCGTGGCTGTGGCGGAGCGACGCCGCCTTCGAACTCAAGGCGTCGGCGCTGGCGAGTGGCAGCCTGCTCGCGACACCCTACGTGCTCGACTACGATCTGGTGGTGCTTTCGGTCGCAATCGCCTATCTCGCGCGCCACGGGCGCCGCCGCGGCTTCGAACCGTTCGAAATCAGCCTGCTGGCCGCGGCCTGGCTGGCTCCGCTGCTGTCGCGCGGGATTGCCGGAGCGAGCGGGATACCGCTGGGCCTTGTGGTGTTGCTGTTGACATTCGGCTGCACCATGCGGCGTGCGGTCGGGGATCAACAAGAACCGATGCGAAGGCCGACAAGATAGCGCAAGCGTGATCCGAATTGCCAAAGCGTGACGGCAGGACTTGCCGCGCGGTTGCAGTGCAATAGAGCTTTTCGACTTTTTCCAGTGCGCAGCCCTTGCGACACAACCGCAACGGCATCATTGTTTAGCCGCGTTGCGGCGCGACAAGGCGCGCTCCGCACGCGGCACGGCCGCTTTCTCCGATCGAACGAAACTGAAGATGTACAAGCTCTATTCGATGCAGCGCTCCGGCAACAGCTACAAGGTCCGACTTGCGCTGGCGCTGCTCAACGCGCCCTATCGCGCCATCTAAGTCGATATCCTGCGCGGCGAGAGCCGCACGCCGGAATTTCTTGCGAAGAATCCCAGCGGACAGGTGCCGCTGCTGGAAGTAGCGGAAGGCCGCTACCTCGCCGAATCAAACGCCATCCTCTGGTATGTCGCAGGCGGCACCCCGCTGGCGCCGGAATCGCGGATCGAACGAGCCGAGGCGTTGCAGTGGATGTTCTTCGAACAGCACGCGCTGGAGCCGAACCTCGGCGCGGCCTATTTCTGGCTGGCGCTGGTCAAGGGCGGCCGCGACCTGCAGACCCACGCGCTGGAAGACTGGATGGAGCGCGGCTACGCCGCGCTGCAGGTGATGGAAAACCACCTCAAGACCCGCGAATATTTCGCCGCGGGACAGCTGACCGTCGCCGATATCGCGATGTACGGCTACACCCATGTCGCCGACCGCTGCGATTTCGACCTCGCGACCTTCCCCGCGATCCGCACCTGGTTGCGCAGGGTCGAGCAGACCAGCGGATTCGTGCCGATGGACTGGCGGCCGGGAGCCACCGAGGCCAAGATCGACGCCCCCGGCATCGCCGCCGAGGCCTGACAAACGCGTCCTGGCCGAGCTTGTCCCGGGCATCACGAGGGGCGACGCTTCCTGGTGGTAGGCCCTGAATAGCGGGCATAACCCGGCCTTTTGCCACCATTTCGCCATTTTCGTCGTCGTAACCGCCGCAATATTGCCAGCGATTACTGCGAGATTCCAAACAGTTGGGCGATTCGTTCGCCCGCCTTTTCAGGGATTTCGACCATGCCCCGGCCGTCCAGCGCTCTCGGCTTTGACGGCCGCTCCGCGCCAGTCGCATTGTCCAGACTGACCCACGTCGTCGCCAGCCGGCTGGCGATCGGCGGGCTGTCGCTGTGCCTGATCGTCGCCCTCGCGGTGCTCTCGATCGAGGTCGCCACGGCGATGCCCGTTCCGGCGTGACGCTAAATCCCCGGTGCGGGCCATGGCTTCAAGCACCGCATCTGTCGGCGATGATACCATCGTGATCGGGCCATCATGAACAAGACACCCATGGTCGTTGTGACGGCGTCGTTGACGGTCGCGATCGTACTGACCGCGACGTTCCTGATCGTCACCTCCACGCGCGGCGAAAACACCTCGTTTGCGTCGTCGGCGGGCCAGCTCGACGTCCAGGCCGTCGCCAGTGGCTTGGCCCATCCATGGGCGCTGGCGTTCCTGCCCGACGGCCGGATGCTGGTGACCGAGCGCGCCGGCCGCATGCGCGTCGTCACGCCGGAAGGACAGGTTTCGCCGCCGCTGAAGGGCGTGCCCGAGGTCTGGGCCTCCGGCCAAGGCGGATTGCTCGACGTCGTCACCGACAAGGCCTACGCGCAGAACAGGACCATCTATTTCTGCTACGCCGAACGCACCGCCGGCGGCGGCCGTACCGCGGTGGCGCGCGCCCGACTGAATGACGACGCCGGCCGGCTCGACGAGACAAAAGTCATCTTCCGGCAGGAAGGACCGCTGTCGTCGGGCAATCACTACGGCTGCCGCATCGCGCAGGCCGGCGACGGCAATTTGTTCGTCACGCTGGGCGATCATTACAGCGCCCGCGACGAGGCGCAGAACCTCGGCAATCATATCGGCAAGCTGATCCGGATCGCGCCCGACGGCGCGGCGCCGCCAGACAACCCGTTCGTCGGCCGCGCCGGCGCCAAACCTGAAATCTGGAGCTACGGCCACCGCAACGCGCAGGGCCTCGCGATCAATCCCGCCAACGGCGACGTCTGGGAAAGCGAACACGGCCCGCGCGGCGGCGACGAGATCAACATCGTCGGCAAGGGCAGGAATTACGGCTGGCCCGCGATCGGCTACGGCATCGATTACAGCGGTGCCAAGATTCACGGCAGCACCGCCAAAGACGGCATGGAGCAGCCGCTGAAATACTGGGTGCCGTCGATCGCCCCGTCCGGCCTGGCGTTCTACAGCGCAAAACTGTTTCCGAAATGGACCGGCAGCCTGTTCACCGGCGCGCTGGCCGGCAAGATGCTGGTGCGGCTGCATCTCAACGGCACCACCGTGACCTCGGAGGAACGCCTGCTGCCCAACCTCAACGAGCGCATTCGCGACGTGCGGCAGGGCCCGGACGGAGCGCTGTGGCTGCTGACCGACAGTTCGGCCGGCCGGATCCTGCGGGTGTCGCCGGCGAAATGAAGTCCCTGCCCTGAACGCCTGAGCGCCGGGTACGTTACTTCGGCGGTCTTCCGCGCCTCGCAAAGGACACCCCGCGGGCGTCGGCGGCCTTGCGAAGCAAACCCGCTTTTTTCAAAGCTTCGGTTTTGGCTGGCCCAGGGGGCATTGATCGTGCTGCTTCAAGCGCCTCGTCAGCCCGGGCTTCCAGGTCGCGGTCCTGTGGGTTCTCGGTCATGGACATACGGGACTCAAAGAAATTCACGCAGGCGGGCAAGCTCAGCGACGTGCTCCGCGGATAATGTATCGGTGATCAATGGAGGTTGCGGCGCCGTCCGGATTTCGTAGAGATGACGAACGGATTCGGGCTTGGCCATGAACTCCCGAATGCACTCATCGAGCGAACCCTCTGCCACCAGATACGGACCCGCGCCATCGGTCAGACGAGCGTTGTTCAATGAGGGCCATTTGCGAACCACGGCTGGAGCATCAAATCTTACCTGAACTTCAGAGCCGTCCATTCGTCGTCGTGACCTCTCCCGCAGAGCAAGGACGGCCTCAGCACCTCGGGGGAAGCCTGCCGAGGCCGCTAGGTGGTTCGGTGCATCGCTGCACGCAGCCATAATTCCGAACATGGCTACTTGTTCCCGTTCGAAATCTTCCCGGCGCGTAATCCCTGCAGTGTCGCGCTGGCCGGTTGTTCACTCCCCCCGAAACACCGGCTTGCGTTTTTCGTTGAACGCCCGCACGCCTTCGCGGCGGTCGGCGGTGGGGACCAGGCGATTATAGACCTCGATCTCGAACGCCATGCCGTCCGACACCGACATCTGCAGGCCGCGGTGAATCGCCCGCTTGGCTTGCCGCACCGCGATCGGGCCGTTGGCGGCGATGCGCCGGGCGATGGTCATCGTGGCCTCCAGCAGGCCGGCGGGTTCGACCACGCGATTGACCAGACCCCATGTTTCCGCCTCCGCGGCGGTGAAAGGCTGGCCCGACAGGATCAGCTCCTTGGCGCGCCGCTCGCCGACGGCGCGGGCGAGGTTCTGGGTGCCGCCGGTCCCCGGCATGATGCCGAGCGTCACTTCGGTCAGGGCAAAGCGGGCATGGCTGGCGGCATAGACGAAATCCGCCGCCGCCGCGATCTCGCAGCCGCCGCCATAGGCCGCACCATTGACGGCGGCGATCAGCGGGATCGGACAATCCATCAGCGCCCGCATCATCCGCTCGAAGATCGCGTGCTGCGCCTGCCAGTCTGCGTCGGTCATGCCGTTGCGCTCCTTGAGGTCGCCGCCGGCGCAGAACGCCTTGTCGCCACTGCCGGTGATAACAACCGCGCGCAGGCCTTGCAGATCAATCGAGAATTCTTCGAAAACTTCCAGCAGATCGAGGCCCATCCGCGTATTCAGCGCGTTGGAGACCTTGGGCCGGTTCAGCGTGACGAGCAGGATGTGATCGTCATGGCGGGCCACATTGATGGTCTCGAAATCGGCGCGCATTCCATTCTCCCTTGGCGGACGTGAAGATCACGTCTTGACCCGAACCGGGCTATCCTTAGTCTGGTCAAAACGCCGACGGATATCCAGCGGCGGAAACACGGAGGGACAAAACCATGCCGGGCTCGCTCGATGATCAACCTGGCTTTGCGCCCGATCATGATTCCCCGATCCCCTACATGCAGCGGACCCGCGACTACTACGCCGCCATCGGCTACACCACGCCCTATCGCTGGGCGCACTTTGCCGATGCGCCTTTTCAGCCGCTGAAGAAGCCGCTGGCGCAGTCGCGCGTCACCATCATCACCACCGCCGCGCCCTATGATCCCGCCAAGGGCGACCAGGGTCCCGGGGCGGCCTACAACGGCGGCGCCAAATTCTACCAGGTCTATGACGGCGACACCTCGCAGCCGCACGATCTGCGCATCTCGCATATCGGCTACGACCGCAAGCACACGTCAGCGACTGACAGCGGCAGCTGGTTTCCCTTACCGCAACTGCTGAAAGCTTCGGCGTCACGGCGGATCGGCGAGGTCGCGCCGCGCTTCTTCGGCGCGCCGACCAATCGCAGCCACCGCGTCACCATCGATACAGATGCCCCCGAGATCCTCGCCCGCTGCCTCGCCGACAAGGTCGATGTCGCCGTGCTGGTGCCGAACTGCCCGGTGTGCCACCAGACCTCCGCGCTGGTAGCCCGCCATCTCGAAGCCAATGGCATCGCGACCGTGGTGATGGGGTGCGCCAAGGACATCGTCGAGCATGCGGCGGTGCCGCGCTTCCTGTTCTCCGATTTCCCGCTCGGAAACTCCGCCGGCAAGCCGCATGACGTTGCCTCGCAGGCAGAGACGCTGGAACTGGCGTTCCGCCTGCTGGAGACCGCCTTCGCCGCGCGCACCACGGTGCAGTCGCCGCTGCGCTGGAGCGAGGATGCCTCCTGGAAGCTCGACTACAACAACGTCGCGCAGATGAGCCCGGAAGAACTGGCGCGGCGGCGCGCGGAATTCGACAAGCAGAAAGAGATCGCGCGCGGCAACCGCGCGGCGTGAGCGGGGCGGCGGTCTCACCGTCGTCATTGCGAGCGAAGCGAAGCAAACCACCACGCCGCGCAAAGAAAGAATGGATTGCTTCGCTTCGCTCGCAATGACGGGCGCAGGAGGACGCCCGCATGACCCGACCGTTCGAAGGCGTGAAGATTCTCGACTTCACGCAGGTGCTGGCCGGCCCCTATGCGAGCTACCAGCTCGCGCTGCTCGGCGCCGACGTCATCAAGGTGGAGCGCCGCGAGGGCGAGGACATGCGCCGTACCCCGCTCAGCCGCGAATGGGCCGATCGCGGCCTCGCCCCGGGCTGGCAGGCGATCAACGGCAACAAGCGCAGCCTGACGCTCGACCTGCAAAAGCCGGAGGCGATCGCCATCGTCAAACAACTCGCGGCAGCGGCCGATGTGGTGATGGAAAATTTTCGTCCCGGCGTGATGGACAAACTCGGCATCGGCTACGAAGCACTTTCGCAGATCAACCCGAAACTGATCTATTGCGCCGTCTCCGGCTTCGGCCAGACCGGCCCGGAACGGTCGGGCGCCGGCTATGACGGCAAGATCCAGGCGCTGTCGGGCATCATGGCGATCACCGGCCATGAGGAAACCGGGCCGACTCGCGCCGGCTTTGCCGTCTGCGACGTGCTGTCCGGAGCGACCGCGGCGTTCGGCGTCTCCAGCGCGCTGTTCCAGCGCACCCACACCGGCAAGGGGCAGTTGGTCGACGTCTCCATGCTGGAGGCATCGCTGGCGTTCCTGTCGGGACAGGTGGCGGACTACACCGTCGCCGGCCATCGTCAGCAACTGTCCGGCAACCAGGCCGTCAGCCGCCGCTCGACCGCCAATCTGTTCAGAGCGGGCGAAGGCTACCTGCTGCTCGCCGTCAACAGCGAGAAGCAATACCGCGCGCTGATGACGGCGCTAGGCCGCGCCGACGCGCTGGAGGACCCGCGCTTCGCCGACTGGTTCGCGCGGCAGGAAAACGAACCGGCGCTGCGCGCCATCATCGAGCAGGCGCTCGCGAAAAAGGATCCGCGCGAGTGGGAGAAGATCCTGGAGGCAGCCGGCGCGCCCTGCGCCAGCATCTGGAAGATCGAGGAGGTGATCGATCACCCGCAGATCGCGGCGCGCGGCGCCATTCAGGAGATCGATACCCCCTATGGCCGGCTGCGCTTCGCCGGCAGCGGTTTCAAGCTCGCCCATGGCGGCGGCCGGCTCGATTCCATGGCGCCCGAACTCGGCGCCCATACCGACGAGGTGCTGGCCTCGCTCGGCTACGGCGCCGATGCGATCGCGGATTTGCGCGCGCGGGAAGTGGTGTGAGCGCAGCCTTCTTCTTACCTCTCCCGCTTGCGGGGGAGGTCGACGCGAATGAAATGAGCGGCGGGTGGGGGAAGTCTCTCCGCTCGCGCCGGTACCCGCGGAGACACCCCCACCCCAGCCCTCCCCCGCAAGCGGAAGAGGGAGCGCAGCCACTCACCATTTGTGGAAAATGAAGAACGCGCCCGCGGCGATCAGTGCGAAGCCCAATCCGTGATTCCAGCCCAGCGGCTCCTTCAGGTACAGCACCGAGAAACCGGCGAACACCACCAGCGTGATCACCTCCTGAATGGTTTTTAGCTGGGCCGCCGAATATACCTCGCTGCCCCAGCGGTTGGCCGGCACCGCGAGCCAGTATTCGAAGAACGCGATGCCCCAGCTCACCAGCACGACAGCCGGCAGCCAGCTCCCCTTGAACTTGAGATGGCCGTACCAGGCGAAGGTCATGAAGACATTGGAGGCAAACAGCATCAGGATCGGCAAGACCTGCGGCGAAATGTTGGGCATGAATGTCCTTTCGAAGTGTCGGCGGCGCAATACACCCGGCCGCAAGCCGGTTCCCCGACAATCGAATATCATTTGATTCAAGCGTTCGGAAATCCGCCTTGACCGGATCAACCGCATTTTAGGCATGGCGCGGGAAATTCCCCCGCTGTTGCAACCATGCGTCATGCTGCGGCCTTTATCCCTCGTGGCAACGAGAGCGAGCGAGCATGCAGTTCGACTGGCGCGCACTTTCCGGTCCGCTTCTGACGGCAGCAACGGCGTTGATCGCCTTCCTGGTCGACCGCACCCTGGTTGCCGTTCCCAATCCCGCGCCACTGTTCGTCTGCATCGTGGCTTTCGCGGCCTCGCTCTCCGGCACAGCCTCCGGGCTGGCCAGCGCCGCCATTGCGGTGGTCGCGTCGGCGTTGTTCTTCCTCAACCACCGCGCCACGCCCGGCTACGACATGTCGGATCTGGCCCGCATGGTGCTGCTGGCGATCACCGCAGCCGGCACCGCCGTCATCACCGGCCACCTGCGCCGGAAATGGATCGATGCTTTCGACTCGCAGCGCCGCCATCACGCCACCGCGGAGCGGCTGAGGTCGGCGCTCGACCAAGTCGACATCGGCATCGTGCTGCTCGATGCCGACACCCGCGCCGAATTCATCAACCGCGCCTTCCGCCACTACTTTTCGCTTCCCGACGAAAAGGCCGACAGCAAGCCGCCCTTCATTGCGCTGATGTATCACGGGCGCGATACCGGCGCCTTCGAACTGCCGGAGGACGAATTGAGCCACTTCATCGCCGGCCGCACCGAGATGATGCGGGCGGGCGACTCGACGCCGATCAACATCAACCTGCGGGACGGCCAGGTGCTGCGATTCAGCTGCACGGCGTTGCCCGACGGCGGGCGAATGCTGAGCTATACGCCGGTGACCGACCTGGTCCGCCACACCGACGATCCCGCCGGCGCCGACTATTACCGGTCACTACGCGGCGGCGGCTATCGCGACCTTGCACGGCACCTGCGCGCCGCAGAATAACGACGGCGCGGCCCCCCGCGTCGAATGCGATTGATCCCGCCCGGCGCTGTCTCTAATGAAAGGTCCGGTATCATCGCTGGAGCGCGCGCCTTGCGGGTCGGCTCCAATCACGGGTGCAAAATCGAAAATGTCCGACGAACTGACTGTCCGCTCCGTGGCCCGGCAGGACTACGACCGCTGGCTTCCTTTGTGGAACGGCTACAACGCGTTCTACGAGCGGACGGGACCGACCGCGCTCGATCCCGCCATCACCGCGATGACATGGGCGCGCTTCTTCGATGCCTATGAGCCGGTGCACGCTCTTGTCGCCGAGCGCGCCGGCGAATTGCTCGGGCTGGTGCATTATTTGTTTCACCGCAGCACCACCGCCATCGAGCCGACCATCTACCTGCAGGATCTCTTCACCAGCCAGGCCGCGCGCGGCAAAGGCGTCGGCCGCGCGCTGATCAACGGCGTCTACGAACAGGCAAGGCTGGCCGGATCGCCGCGGGTCTACTGGTTCACGTACAACACCAACCACACCGCGATGCAGCTTTACGACAAGGAGGCGGAGAAGACCGGCATCGTGGTCTATCGCAAGGTGTTCTGATTGGCGTTTGCCTGTGGATAAGTCCCGGTGTCATGGCTGCGTAACAAAGCCCGGCTAGGTTCCGCCTGCGTCTGATCAGGGCCCCCCGTCACGGATCATGCGCCCCCAGCGGTCCCCGTCAGTCGCCGCGTCTGACCGGGGCCGCATTTTTTTGTGCCGTCGCTCGTTGCGTGGCGTATCCATGATCCGCGCCCTGTCGATCCTGCTGGCCTTCGCCACCCTCACGCTGGTGCTGCTGCCGTTCCAGCTCGCCGCCATGGCCCTCGGCCTGCGGCTGCAGCGCACCCTGCCGCATTGCTATCATCGCATCCTCTGCGCGCTGATCGGGGTGCGGATTAGCGAAGTCGGGACGCGATCGACCGCCAGTCCCGCGCTGATCCTGTCGAACCACGTCTCCTGGCTCGACATCTGCGTGATATCGGCGCTTTCGCCCATGGTGTTCGTCGCCAAGCACGAGGTGGCGCGATGGCCGGTATTCGGCTGGCTGGCCAGATTGCAGCGAACCATCTTCATCAACCGGCAGGCCCGACATCAGACCGGCGCGGCGAGCCGGGAAATCGCCGGCCGGCTGCTCGGCGGCGACGCCGTGGTGCTGTTCGCCGAGGGCACCTCGAGCGACGGCATCCGGGTGCTGCCGTTCCGCTCCGCGCTGGTCGGCGCGGTGCATCACGCGCTCGGCAACTCGACGCAGCATAGCCATGTCACCGTGCAGCCGATGTCGCTGGCCTATCGCAGCCTCAGCGGCGTGCCGTTGGGCCGCGGCCTGCGCCAGCGGGTGGCATGGTACGGCGACGCCGAGTTGATCCCGCACCTGCTGGCCGTGCTGGCGTCCGGCGCCGTCGACGTCACCGTGAGCTGGGGAGCTGCGACCGCCCATGACAGGAGCGCGGACCGCAAGGCGATCACGCGCGACGCCGAACGATCGGTGCGACGCATGACCGCTGCGGCGCTGCGCCATGCGCCGGCCGCGCAGGCCCTCGCCGCCGAACAGTTGCGGCCGCGGCCGGCGCAGGCCTGATCCGCACGGCGGCACCGCACCTTGCGGCCTGCGCGCCGCCGGGTCACAATATGCTTCCGCCTCGCGCCCCATCCCACAGGATCGATCCATGCAAATTCGCAATCTCGGCGGCTCCGGCCTGCGTGTCTCCGCCGTCGGCCTCGGCTGCAACAATTTCGGCCAGCGTACCGATCTCGAAACCTCGCGCAAGGTGATCCACAAGGCGATCGACCTCGGCATCACGCTGTTCGATACCGCCGACATCTATGCCGGCATGGGTGGCTCCGAGACCGTGCTGGGCGAAGTGCTCGGCGACCGCCGCAAGGACATCGTGCTGGCGACCAAATACGCCAAGCCGATGAGTAATGACGGCACCAAACAGGGCGCCTCGCGGCGCTACATCATGTCCGCCGTCGAGGCCAGCCTGAAGCGGCTGAAGACCGATTACATCGACCTTTACCAGCAGCACGATTTCGATCCGCTGACGCCGATCGACGAAACCCTGCGCGCGCTCGACGACCTGGTGCGGCAGGGCAAGGTGCGCTATCTCGGCAATTCGAATTTCCCGGCCTGGCGTATCGCCGAGGCCGAGCTGATGGCGCGGCAGATGGGCGTCAACCGCTTCGTGTCGTGCCAGGACGAATACAGCCTGGTGATGCGCGACATCGAGAAGGACCTGCTGCCGGCGGCGCAGGAATACAGGCTCGGTCTGCTGCCGTTCTTCCCGCTGGCCAGCGGTCTTCTGACCGGCAAATACCAGCGCGGCGCCGCCGCACCCGCCGACACGCGTTTCGCAAAGGCGCCGGCGCTGCGCGACCGTTATGTCACGCCGCGTAACGAGGACATCGTCGAGAAGCTGCAGGCGTTCGCCGACAGCCGCGGCCACACCCTGCTCGAGTTGGCGTTCTCGTGGCTGGCGTCGCGCCCGCAGGTATCGAGCGTCATTGCCGGCGCGACCCGAGTCGAGCAGGTCGAGCAAAACGTCAAGGCGATCGGCTGGACGCTGAGCGCCGAGGAGATCGCGGAGATTGATGCGATCACGAAGGGATAGGATGACGAACCGGCCGGAGCCCCCCGCCCCCACCTCGCGCCGTCTCGCCTGCGCCGGCTGCGGCACGGAATTTTCGTGCAGCCTGTCGGGGCCGTGCTGGTGCAGCGAAGAAGCCGCGCGCCTGCCGATGCCCTCGGACGGCGGCGACTGCCTGTGCCGGGATTGTCTGCGCAAGGCGGCGGCGCAGGTGGAAAGCACGACGCCGAGATGAGCAGCGGTTGGAACATCGAGGCCGTCCTTCTCGATATGGATGGAACATTGCTCGACACCGAGAAGGTCTATTTCGAAAGTTTGATGACGGGCTTGGAGGCGTGTGGATATACCGACGACACCGCTGCACTCTGCCACTCGATGGTCGGCGTTCCCGGACCGGAATGCGAAGTCATGCTCCGCGAGTACTACGGCGAAGATTTCCCGTTTGCACGTCTTGACCAAATCTTTCGTGCACGGTTCGACGAAATTCTCAAAGCAGGCCTGCCGCTGAAAAAAGGCGCCGTGGAATTGCTGGATGCGCTGCAGGAGGCCAAATGTCCGATGGCGATCGTCACCTCCTCGTCGCGGCGCTCGGCTGACCGGCATTTGACGCTCGCCGGGATCCGTGCGCGTTTCGGGATGGTCCTGACGAGGGATGACGTTACGCGCGGCAAGCCCAGCCCCGATCTGTTTCTCATGGCCGCGGCCCGCCTTGGGGTGAAGCCGGAATTCTGCCTGGCCGTCGAGGACTCAAATCCCGGGGTGGCCGCGGCTCACGCGGCGGGAGCCATCACTATCATGGTGCCCGACATCGTGCCGCCAACCGAAGAATCGCGGGCGAAATGCGCCGCGGTGCTGCCCGACCTCAACGTCCTGCTGGCCGTGCTACAGCAGCAAGGAACGCTTGGTCGGCGTTACGATCAGCCGCCTGTCGGATGACAGGCATACGCACCGCCGCCGAATGGGTCCCGGCTCTGCGGTGCATCGCCCAAGAGGCGCTGCACCGCGTCCGGGACACGACACAGCTGACGGCGACGCCCTACTCCGCCGGTCCGGCGAATAGCAACAGATTGCCGTCCGGGTCCCTGACGATGAAGTTTTTCGCCCCCCAGGGCTGCCGCTTCAGCGTCTGAAAGAACACGACACCGGCGGCCTGAAATTCGAGAAACAGCGCCTTGATCTCCTCAGCGGTCGCGACGGTGAGCGCGGCCGACAGCCATTCTTCGCGGTCGCGCAGCACCGGATCGATCACCGGCCGCTCGACGCAGCGCAGGTTGAGCCGCGCGCCGTCGCGTTTGACCTGTGCATAAAACGGCGGCTCGCCATGGCTGAACGCGACGGCGAAGCCGAGCCTGCCGGTAAAGAAATCGCATGATGCCTTGATATCGGCAACGAACAGTTGCGGCTCGGCAGCGGCGATGACGGGTTTGGTTGAGATCGTGTCTGCATGATCTGACATGGTGTTCACTCCTGTCTTGAGCGCCTGCCAGCTTTCAAAACCATGTAGCCTGGCGACCAGTTCCTGCGCATCGCCGAGCTTGAAGCCTTGCGACAGGATTTCGGAATCGGTCATCTGGCCAAAGCGCGGCAAGCCCGACCTGATCTCGGCTGCGACCGGATAATAGCGGTCGCGATGCCAGCGCAGAATCAGCTTGGCCTGCTTCCTGAGGTTCTCGAGACTAGGCATGGGCGCGCTACGGTTGACATGGCTTATGCGGTCAAAGCGTAGGTGGGCATTGCCCCTTCGGCCTCAGCCGATGCGCCCTACATGCAGCACCGCCAGCATGGCCGAGCGACCGGGCGTTTGTCAATCATCTGCCGCTGGTCAATCTTGATCTAGAGCAAGCCGCCCTCGCCGGTCTTCGCGTTTAGTTTGCTGCACCGACGCGTGCGCGGAGCGGGAGGTCATCATGTTCGTGGTCCGCCTCAAACGGCCCAATGAGGATTTCGATTTCAGGGCGTTCGCCTCGGGCGACGCCGCGCTTGCCCGCTTCAGGACCGCCCAGCGGATGATGATCGACGGCGAAGCCGAGGAATGCGCGTTGTTTGAGGCGCGGGCAGCCGATACCGCCGGCGCGATCGCCATGATCAACGAGGGCAATGCCGCGCTGATCGAGGCCAATCTGGACTCCGTCGCCCCGGCGCAAACCTCCGCACCGCCACCGCGCGACAGGAGACCGTTACGATGAATACCCTGACAAAACTGGCGCTCGGCGCGATGGGGCGGCTGCGTCCCAAGCCGGCGCAGGGCGATGCCGTGCCGAAGATCGCACTGCCTGCCCCGGACAAGGCCGGCGGCATGCCGCTGATGGAGGCCATTCGAAACGGCACTCGGCCCGCGAGTTCTCGCGCACGGAATTGCCGCTGCCGATGCTCTCCAGCCTGTTGTGGGCCGCCAACGGCGTCAACCGCCCGGACGGCGGGCGCACCGCGCCTTCGGCGATGCATGCGCAGGAGATCGACATCTATGTCGCGCTGCCCGCCGGCGCCTATCTCTACGACGCCGCCGCGAACGAATTGCAGCTGGTCGCGGGCAGCGATCTGCGGCGCGTCACCGGCTATCAGGACTTCGTCGACGAGGCGCCGCTCGACCTCGTCTACGTCGCCGACCACAGCCGCATGATGCTGGTGCCGGTCGCCAGCCGCGAGAGCTTTGCCTCGGCTGCGGCCGGCGCAATCGCTCAGAATGTCTATTTGTTCGCCGCCGGCAACGGACTTTCGACCGTGATCCGCGCCTGGATCAATCGCGACGCCATCGCCAATGCGCTGGGGCTCGGCCACGATCAGCAGGTGCTGCTGTCGCAGACGGTGGGATTTCCGAAGGCGTGAGCGACGCCGTCATGCCCGCGCTCGTCGCGGGCATCCACGTCTTTCTTCAGTTTGTTCCTTGCAAGCGTCAAGACGTGGATGGCCGGGACAAGCCCGGCCATGACGCGGGCGTTCGCGTCACCTCACCACCGCCGCGGTCTGTCCGAACAACAGCTTGCGCTCTTCCTCGGTGCGGATCGCCGGCTGGCCGAAGTTGGGATTGATCTCCTTCGCCATGGCGTAGGCGCGCTCGGTCGCCGGCCGGGCGCGGATGGTCTCGAGCCAGCGCTTCAGATGCGGGAAGTCGTCGATTTCCTGGCCCTGGTTCTTGTATCCGACCACCCAGGGATAGCTCGCCATGTCGGCGATCGAGTATTCGCCGGCGATGAATTCGCGATCGGCGAGCCGCTTGTTGAGCACGCCGTAGAGCCGGTTGGTCTCGTTCACATAACGGTCGATGGCGTATTTGATTTTCTCGACGGCGTAGTTGCGGAAATGGTGGTTCTGCCCGGCCATCGGCCCGAGCCCGCCCATCTGCCAGAACGTCCACTGGATCGCGTCGTAGCGTCCGTAGAGATCGGCGGGCAGGAACTGGCCGGTCTTCTCGGCAAGATACAGCAGCATGGCGCCGGATTCGAAGATCGAGATCGGCTTGGTCCCGCCTTTCGGCTCGTGGTCGACCATGGCGGGGATACGGTTGTTCGGCGCGATCGCCAAGAACTCCGGCTTGAACTGATCGCCCTTGCCGATGTTGATGGGGAAGACCTTGTATTTCAGCCCGGTCTCCTCGAGAAACATCGTGATCTTGTGGCCGTTCGGCGTGGTCCAGTAATAGAGGTCGATCATGGGCGTACCTGTCCTGCTCGCGGATCTCGATTTGGATGCGATTGCATGAAGTTCACCGCATCGCCCGCGCGGAGTCAATGGCGGGCGTTTCGCATCGCGGCGAATTGATCCGCGATGGCTAGCCGTCCGCATCCGGAAGCGGCGCGTCCGAAACGTATCGCGTTCGCATCAGGAGGCCGCGCTTCGGCGCGAACAGGAATGCCAGCACGAAGAACGTGGCCTGGGTCAGCACGATGCAGGCGCCGGTCGCGCCGTCGATATGAAAGCTGATGAGGGTTCCCAGCGCCGCCGAGACGGTGGCGGTGCCGGTCGCGATCATCAGCATCCGCTCGAAACTGTCGGTCAAGAGATAGGCCGTGGCGCCCGGCGCGATCAGCATGGCGATGACGAGAATGATGCCGACCGCCTTCAGCGAGGCGACGATGGTGAGCGACAGCAGCACCAGCAGGCCGTAATGCATGACGCGCACGGGCAGACCGATCGAACGGGCGTGGTTCGGATCGAAGCAATAGAGCAGCAGGTCGCGCCGCTTGACCAGCACGACGAGCAGCGTGCCGCCGGCGACGATGGCGGTTTCGATCAGGTCCCGCGCGGTCACGCCCAGCACATTGCCGAACAGGATGTGCATCAGATGCTGGTCGGTATCCACCTTGGTGAAGATCACCAGCCCCAGCCCGAACATGCCGGAGAACACGATGCCCATCACGGTGTCCTCCTTCACGCGGCTGTTCTCCTTGAGGTAGCCGGTCAGCAGCGCGCAGGACAGGCCGGCCGCGAAAGCGCCGAGCGCCAGCGGCAGGCTCAGCACATGGGCCAGCACGATGCCCGGCAGCACCGCATGCGAAATCGCGTCGCCCATCAGCGACCAGCCCTTCAGCACGAGGTAGCAGGACAACACCCCGCAGACCGCCGCCACCATCACCGCCACGACAAGCGCCCGCTGCATGAACGGATAGGCCAGCGGTCCTGTTATCCATTCGGTCACGACCATCATGTTTCCGCCTCCACGACGGCGAGACGCCGGCGGCGCGCGGCGAACACGCCGTGCTTGGGCGCGAAATAGAATGCCGCGAGGAACAACAGCGTCTGCAGGGTGACGATCACGCCGCCGGTGGCGCCATCGAGGAAGAAGCTGATATAGGCGCCGGCAAAGCTGGTGACCATGCCGAGGGCGATGCTGATCAGGACCAGCCGGCCGAAGCGATCGGTGAGCAGGTAGGCGGTGGCGCCGGGGGTCACGACCATGGCAATGACGAGGCATGCGCCGACGGTCTGCAGCGCCGCCACCGTGCAGGCGCTCAGCAGCGTGAAGAACACGATCTTGAGCGCCCTGGTGTTGAGCCCGATGCTGCGGGCGTGGTTCTCGTCGAAGAACGTCACCATCAGGTCCTTCCAGAGCACCGCCAGGATGGCGAGCGAGACTGCCGCGATGATCGCGACCTGAACCACGTCTTCATCCGAGATCGCCAGGATGTTGCCGAGCACGATGGTCTGGATGCTGACCGAGGTCGGCCAGATCGACGCCATCAGCAGGCCGAGCGCGAACAATGTGGTGAATACCAGGCCGATGACGGCGTCCTCGCGCAGGCGCGAGTTCAGCTTGACGAACTGCATGCCGGCGGCCGCAAGAATCCCCGAGAAGAAGGCGCCGACCGCGAACGGCGCGCCGAGGATATAGGCCGCGGCGACGCCGGGCACGATGGAATGGGCCAGCGCATCGCCCATCAGCGACCAGCCCTTAAGCATCAGATAGGCCGACAGGAAAGCGCAGACACCGCCGACCAGCGCGCTCACCCACATCGCTTTCAGCATGTAGTTATAGCTGAAAGGAACCAGCATTTCGGCGAAGAATGACTGCATCACTCGGGCTTCGTATTGTTGGCGGAGTCGGCCCGGTCATAGAACACCAGCGGCCGCTCGTCGTCGGTGAGCACCGTGACCCTTCGCGTGTCGGCGTCGTCGTGCAGCGCGGTGCCGCCGAGCTGGAAATTGCGCAGCACGCCGCCGAAGGCGCGCTCGAGATTTCCCTGCGTGAAGACTTGCGCCGTCGGGCCGGATGCCAGCACCTTGCGGTTGATGAGGACGACCTGGTCGCAGAACTCCGGCACGCTGCCGAGGTTATGGGTGGAGACCAGCATCAGGTGTCCGGCGGCGCGCAATTCGCGCAACAGGCTGATGATGGCGGCCTCGGTCTTCACGTCGATGCCGGTGAAGGGCTCGTCCAGCAGGATGATGCGGCCCTCCTGCGCCAGCGAGCGGGCGAGAAATACGCGCTTCTTCTGCCCGCCGCTCAACTCGCCGATCTGGCGATGGCGGAACGCGCTCATGCCGACGCGCTCCAGCGCCTGGTCGACCTTGTAGCGATCGGCGCGCGACGGCATCCGCAGGAAATTCATGTGGCCGTAGCGGCCCATCATCACGACGGTTTCCACCAGCACCGGAAAATTCCAGTCGACATCCTCGCTTTGCGGCACGTAGGCGACGATGTTCTTCTTCAGCGCTTCATTGACGCTGAGGCCGCACAGCCTCACCTCCCCGGCCGCCGGCTGCACGAATCCCATAATGGCCTTGAAGATGGTGGATTTTCCGCTGCCGTTGACGCCGACCAGCGCGCAGATGGTGCCGGGGTCGAGTTCGAACGACGCGTCCTGCACCGCGGTGAGGCCGTTGGCGTAGCTCACGGTGAGATGGCGCACGGACATGCTGGAGCCGGGTGAGGCCCCCCTGTCCGGCGCGATGCCGGTGAACGGCGCGGATGCATTCACTTGCCGAATCCCTTCGCAATCGTCTCGACGGTCACCTTCAACAGATCCAGATAGGTGGGGACCGGGCCACCTGCGGCGCTGAGCGAGTCGACATATAGCACGCCGCCGTAGCGGGCGCCGGTCTCGCGCGCGACCTGCTTGGCGGCGCGGTCGGAGATCGTGCTCTCGCTGAACACCACCGGAATTTTGTTCTTGCGCACGAGGTCGATCACCTTGCGGACCTGCTGCGGCGTGCCCTGCTCGTCGGCGTTGATCGGCCACAGATAGGCTTCGCGCAGCTTATAGTCGCGCGCAAGGTAACTGAAGGCGCCTTCGCTCGATACCAGCCAGCGCTGGCCTTCGGGGATGGCCGCGAGCCGCTTGCGCAAGGGCTCGTCGAGCGCCTTGATCCTCGCCGAATACTCCGCGGCGTTCCGGGTGTAGGATTCCGCGTTGGGCGGGTCGTATTTGACCAGCGCCTTGCGGATATTCTCGACATAGATCAGCGCTGACGACGACGACATCCAGGCGTGCGGATTCGGCTTGCCGCTGTAGGGGCCCTCGGCGATCCCCATCGGCTCGATGCCTTCGGTGACGATCACGCTCGGCACCTGCTTGACGTTCTCGAAGAATTTCTCGAACCAGCGTTCGAGGTTGAAGCCGTTCCACAGCACGAGGTCGGCCGCCTGCGCCCGCACGATATCGAGCGGCGTCGGCTGGTAGTCGTGAATCTCGGCGCCCGGCTTGGTGATCGATTCCACGATCGCTTTGTCGCCGGCGACGTTCTGCGCAATGTCCTGAATGATCGTGAAGGTGGTGACCACCCGAAACGGTTTTCGCTGTGCGGTCTGCGCCTGTGCCGGAACGCTCAAGGCCGCGCCGGCGAACGCCGCCGCCAATATCGTTGCCACTAGCCGCCGCGTCATCGGCTTCGACTTCATTTGCCTGCTCTCCAAATTATGGCCGGTCACGGGAATCCTTGTTCCAGATGCTGTTGCGACTTAATCGCAAAAAAGATTGCGCTGGGGCACGGCCTGTGTCAATCTTAATTGCGATCCATTCGCAATTAGGGGGCTTTGCCTTGGAAACGGTCGATCAGCGCAAGGAATACGGAAGATTCCGCCCCGTTTTTGCAATTAAGTCGCAGTTGCAGAAAAGGACTTCCGCCTTTCGCCAAGGCAGGCGAATCCTGCTGGCCGCCGGCCTGTTCTTCTTGGTGGTCGACGCATCGGCCGAGCCGTCCGACGGAATCCCGGTCCCGTCGATCGCAACGAGTTTGCCTGACAATGGCGACCCGACCGGCGTGCGCAAATGGCTCAGCGAACGCGGCATCACCTATGGCGCGGTCTACACCGGTGAAGCACTCGGCAACGTCTCGGGCGGCATCCGCCAGGGCGGGTTGTATGGCGGCAAGCTCGAGATGGCCGTCGGGGCGAACCTGGAGAAGCTGATCGGCTGGCAGGGATTGAGCTTCTTCGCCAATGCCTTTCAGATCCACCGCTCATCCGGCCCGCGCGACCAGCACTTCACCAGCCTGGTCACCATCAGCAACATCGAAGCCGTCTCCTCCAACCGCCTGTCGGAGCTGTGGTTCGAACAGAAGTTTTTCGATGACCGCTTCAGCATCCGCTTCGGACAGCTGACGACGGACGCGGAATTCTTCATCAGTGATTACAGCCGGATGTTCATCAGCAGCGATTGGCCCACGATCATGGGTGCCAACATACCGAGCGGCGGGCCGGCCTACCCGCTCGCCACGCCGGGCATCCGGTGGAAGTTCGACCCCAACGCGCACTGGTCGATGCTGCTCGGACTGTACAATGGCGATCCCGGCGATCAGGCCATCGTCAACCGCACCGGTACCAATTTCCGGATCAACGACCCGCCGCTTCTGATGGGCGAAGTTCAGTATCGCTACAATCAGGCGAAGGAGTCCCATGGGCTGGCGGGCACTGTCCGGCTCGGCGGCTGGCACCATTTCGGCCGGTTCAATGACCTGAGGTTCGACAGCGCGGGGCTTTCGCTGGCGGACCCGCTCAGCAGCGGCATCGCCCGTCAGTTCCGCGGCACCAGCGGTATCTACGGCATCATCGACCAGCAACTATACCGCCCCGAAGGCGGCGGCCCCGACAGCGGCATCAGCGTCTTCAGCCGCATTTCAGGAACCCCGTCCGATCGCAACCTTGTCGACTTCTTCCTGGACGGCGGCGTTGTCTTCGCCGGCATGGTTCCCCAGCGTCCCGACGACAGATTCGGCGCGTCCTTCATCTATGCGAGAATGTCCGACCGGGCCCGCGCGCTCGACCGCGACCTGATCGCCTTCTCGGGCGTCGCCCAGCCTATCCGCAACTACGAAATGACGATCGAACTCAGCTACCAAGCCCAGATCAGGCCGGGCTGGACCATGCAGCCGGTGCTTCAGTACATCATCCATCCCGGCGGCCATGTGCCGGACCCGATTTCTCCGAGCGCCGCGATCAAGAGCGGGGCCTTGCTGGGCGTGCGGAGTACGGTCGCGTTCTAGGGCGTGATTTCATTGGCCCGTAACCAAATGCGGATTTCTCATCGTCAACTGTTCATCGCTAACTGCCGGACCTTGTATTGAAACGGCGCCGGCTTGATTTGAAATAATACGTCGTGCGCTTTCGCCGGCAAATTCGGTTTCACCGGGATCGCTGTCATTGGTCCGGTCACGTTCGGCGTCACTCCCACCACATGGCCGGTCACCGTTACGCGGCCAGACGGCGTGAGATAATTAAAAAGCGCGAAAAATACCGCGAGAAGAAATACTTCAACGGCATCGAGACCGTCCTCCGACAACCAACCCTGTCGCACCAGTTTTATTTTCGAGAGCAAAAGCTACAACGCGCGAAGGTAGACGCACAAGGCAATGATGATGGCTGGCCCTCACTCTTCGGTTGTGTTAGAGTTCCATTTGCAGGGAGGTTCAAGAAAAATCCAAGATCGCCTTATCGCAACTTTTCTCACCAGCCTGATCCTTGATTTGCATGCGCCGTCAGGCGTTTGATGCAGTTGCGTTGCACGTCCTCTTGCAAATGCGCGCCCTCGGGCACCCAAGCGCGAATGCTTCAAATCGTTCAGTCGATTTTTGCACAAGGAATGATGTCATGCGTGTCACAAAATTGAATCAGATTCTCGGAATGTTCGTCGCAGCTGCGACGGCGTGCGTCGCCGAAGCAGCGATGCGCCTTCCCTTGCTCGTCAAGACGAGTTGAGCAACCGCACCACCCAAAAAAATCCAACACGCAATTCAAGCGGAGGCATCACATGAACATCACCCGTCGCAATCTCACCGTCGGGGGCATCAGCCTGCTCGCCGGCGCCTCGATGACTACCCTGAGCCGAGCCGAGTTCGGCTCCTTCCTCGGCATCGGCGAAGGCCTTGAAGACTTCGCGCTGGCCACCGATGCCTACATCTACGGCTATCCGCTGGTAACGATGGAGATGACGCGCCGCGTTTTCACCAACGTCGCGAAGCCGGAAGCGACCCGCGGTCCTATGGGGCAGATCGTCAAGGTGAGGGCATATCCGAACGCGTCCTATCGCGACGTCACCGCGCCCAACGCGGACACGCTCTACACCACCGGCTTCTTCGATGTTGGCAAGGAACCGTGGGTGCTCAGCATCCCCGACATGAAGGGGCGCTATGCCCTGCTGCCGATGCTGGATGGCTGGACCACAGTATTCCAGGTGCCTGGCAAGCGCACGACCGGCACCGGTGCGCAGACCTACGCTATCACTGGACCTGGTTGGAAGGGCTCCTTGCCCGCCGGCGTCAAGGAATACAAGTCGCCGACCAGCATCGTCTGGCTGCTTGGCCGCATCTACTGCACCGGCACGCCGGAAGACTACGCCGAGGTTCACAAGTTGCAGGACGAATTCAAGCTCGTCCCGCTGAGTTCCTACGGCAAGCCGTACACTCCGCCCGAACATACGGTCGATCCGAACATCGACATGAAGACGCCGGTGCGCGAGCAGGTTAACCGCATGGATGCGGTGGCGTATTTCACGCTGCTCTGCAAGCTCATGAAGGACAATCCGCCAGCGGCCGCCGACGCGCCGCAGCTCGCCAAATTCGCCAGGATCGGAATCGTACCGGGGCAGGATTTCGATGCGAGCAAGCTCAAGGCGGATTTCATCAAGCGAATCCCCGAAATCGGTTTTGACCGGATCATGCTTCAGTTCAAGGTCAACAAGGACATGAAGGATGAGCATGGCTGGGGCTTCACGACCAGGACCGGCATTTACGGTACCGACTATCTGATGCGCGCACTCATCACCGCGATCGGGCTCGGTGCCAATCGGCCGCAGGATGCCGTCTATCCGACGTCGATGAAAGATGCGGAAGGCCGGAAATATAGCGGTGCCAACAAATACGTGATGCGGTTCGCCAAGGGGCAATTGCCGCCGGCGCTCGGGTTCTGGTCGCTGACCATGTATGACGCGAATTATTTCTTCGTGAACAATCCTCTCAACCGCTACTCGATCAGCGCGCGACAGAACCTGAAATCGAATCCGGACGGCTCCACCGATCTCTACATCCAGAATGACTCGCCGGGCAAAGACAAGGAATCCAACTGGCTTCCGTCCCCATCGGGCGATTTCGTTCTGATGATGCGGCTGTACTGGCCGAGCGAGAAGAACCCTTCAATCATCAATGGATCGTGGAAGATTCCGCCGGTGAAAAAAATCGCTTGAGCCTGCGGTGAAGCGGGACTGAACGCAGCCTGAGCATGCGGAGTACGTCGCCCTCCAGGGCGTGGTGAAGGCATGCACGTTCATCTTTCCGCTTGCTTCTATTTGCCGAGGATCTCGCGAGCCATCACGATCTTCATGATCTCGGTGGATCCCTCCATCTGCTTGCACATGCGAAGGTGGTTGTAGAAGTCGCTGAACGGGTAGTCGTCGATCGCAAGGCCGCGTCCTCCCAGGATCTGCATCGATCGGTCCACGACGCGCAACCCGGCATCTATGCAGTAGCCCTTGACCATCGAGGCCTGAAGCCTGGCGGCCGAATAGCCTCCCCGGTCGACCAGCCACGCCGCATAGTAAGTGTTCCACCGGATCGATTCGATGTCGTATTGCGAGTCCGTCAGCATCCACTGGATGGCCTGATTGTCACCAAGCTTGCCGCCGAAGACTTCGCGGGTCTTCGCCCACTCGACCGCGAGTTCCTGACTGCGCTCGGATACGCCGAGCGCCAAGCCTCCCAGGCGAAGCCGAAAGCGGTTGAACTGATGCTGGGCAATCGAGAATCCCGCCCCCTCTCCGCCCAACAGGTTCTCCGCGGGAACCACGACGTTCTCGAGTTTCACTTCCTCCTCGACGCCCCACTGGCGCGACATCACGGGGATGTCCCGCACCTTCTCGAAGCCGGGCGTGTCGTTGTCCACGAGGAAGATGCTGATGCCGCGGTGGCCCTTTTCCGGATCGGTCACCGCTGCGACGGCCGTATACGAAGCCTCGTGGTGTCCGGTCCGCCACATCTTTCTTCCGTTGATGACGTAGCAGTCCCCTTTCCTGACGGCCGTGGTCCTGATGCGAGCCAGGTCGGAGCCGGCTTCGGGCTCGGTGAAGCACATGGACCAGGATGTCTGCCCCTCCAGAACGGGGTAAAGATACTTGCTCTTGATCTCTTCGCTTGCCTCGTACAGCGCCGGCCACGGAGCAAAGATCGCTCCGGGCACGCGTCTGGGCGATTTCGAGAACTCGGTCAGGACGATCACATCCTCCATTGCTCCGAGCCCCTGGCCGCCATAGGCCTTTGGCACGATAAGCTTCGCAAGCCCGAAATCGTGAAGCTTCCTTCTTAAATGCGCCTTCAGCTCCGGACTGTATTCGGGGGCGGTGATCGGCCACGAGCGATAAAAAGGCAAAACCTCGGTACTTATGAAGGTGCGCGCCCGCTGCTGGAGATCGAGCTGATCCTTGGTGAGTTCAAAGTCCACGGCATTGCTTCCTGTCTGGCGTGTGCCTGCTCGTCATGATGAATGGCCACCGGCTGTAAAACCGGCGTCCGCGGCCCGCGGGTGTCGCCGGTTCAAGCCGTCATTTTTCCGCGTCTATCAGCTCGCCGATCGGCTTCCAGTTCGCGCCGTCGAACCGCATCAGTTGTTCCTGGCTCATCGGCGTGTATCGCGTCGAACTGGTGTTGAACTTGATCCCCGGCAGCATGATGGGGAGCTCCAGGTCCTTGATGCTGGTGGCCTGCTTCATCAGGTTCTCGCGGGTCAGGTCGGCGCCGCAATTCTTCAGGACATGAACGAAGGTCTGCGCCGTTGCGTAACCGAACACATGAAAGGTTTCCGAAGGATTGGCTTCGGGCATGTACTGCTTCATGAAGGCGAGATATTCCTTCATTCCGGGATCATTCGCCCATGCGGCGTCGTTCGGATCCTTGCGGAAGGCGACCGTGATGACGCCCCTGGAATTTTCCAGCCCGGCCGGCACCAGCGTGCTGGCGATCGACCCGGCCGCGTCGCTCAGAAGGTGCAGGGCATCCCACTTCGTTTCCGCCATCTTCTTGATCGCCTGCGCCGCGAACTTCGGTGTCGAGATATTGACCAGCACATCGGCGCCCGTGGCCTTCAGGATCAGGATCTGGGAATCGATCGTGGGCTCGGAGACCTCGTAGCTGAGTTCCTTGACGATCATCGTGGCGGCCTTGCCGGCAAGCCCGTCGCGAAGGCCCTTGATATAGTCGCGGCCGAAATCATCGTTCTGGAAGAGCACCGCAACCTTCGCGTCGGGTCGCTCCTTCAGAAGGTATTTCGCATAGATCACGCCCTTGGCGTGGTTGTTCGGCTGCCAGCCCATCGACCACGGATAGCTGGCGGGCTCCGACACCCGGTTGGCGCCGGTACCCAGAAAAAGGCCCGGCACCTTTTTGGCGTTCAGATACTTTTGCGTCGCAAAGTTCGTCGGCGAGCCGAAAGTGCCGACGATCGCCAGCACCTCTTCGCTTTCGACAAGGCGGCGCGTCTGCTCGACCGCCTTGGGCGGACTGTAAGCGTCGTCGAGCGAAATCAGGTTGATCTTGCGGCCGTTGACACCGCCTTCCGCATTCACCTTCTCGAAGTAGGCCGTCATGGCACGACCGATCGCGGCAAAGCTCGACGCCGGGCCGCTATAGGGCATGGTCTGGCCGATCTTCACTTCGGTGTCGGTCACACCCGGTCCGTAATTTCCGGCCTGGCCGGATGTCGGGAAGATCGAACCCGCCCATGCGATTGCACAGGCCGCCATTATCAGCTTCTTCTTCATGCTTTTTCCTGCTGGTTGATGAATGCAATCACGCCGGCTGCAGATAACGCTGCCTCAGCACGTGCTTGAACAACTTGCCGTTCTCCTGTCGCGGAAACTCGACCTCGAAATCGATCGACCTCGGACACTTGACGTGCGACAGGCCGTCCCGGCAGAACGCGATCAATTCGTCCGCGAGCGCGGGCGACGCCTTCGAATGGTCCTTGAGCTGCACCACCGCTTTGACCTCTTCGCCGTATTCCGGATTGGGTACTCCGAACACGGCGACGTCGGCGATGTCGGGGTGCAACGCCAGGCGGTTCTCGATCTCGGCGGGATAGACGTTGATCCCGCCGGAGATGATCATGTGGGAGCGGCGATCCGTCAGATAGAGGTAGCCGTCGTCATCGAGATAGCCGACGTCGCCGATGGTGGACCATCCCTGTGCGTTCCGGGAACTCGCGGTCTTCTCGGGATCGTTGTGATAGACGAATTGCGGACCGTCGAAATAGACGTCACCGATTTCACCGTGGCCGAGTTCATTCTGCGCTTCGTCGAGAATGTGAATGCTGCCGACGCAGGCGCGTCCGACCGAGCCGCGATGAGACAGCCACTCCGTGGTCGAGATGCAAGTCGCCCCGTTGCGTTCCGAGCCGGCGTAGTATTCCCAGACGATCGGCCCCCACCAGTCGATCATCTGCTCCTTGAGCGACGGCGGGCAAGGCGCGGCGGCGTGAATCGCACAGCGGTGGGACGACAGATCATATCGCCTGCGCACGTCATCCGGGAGCGCCAGCAGGCGAAAGAATATCGTCGGCACCCACTGGCTATGGGTGATCCGGTAGTGCTCGATCGCGGCCAGCGCCTGCTCTGCCGCGAATTTCTTCATGATGACGACAGTGCCGCCGCTCTCCAGTGTGCGCATGGTGAAGCGAAGCGGCGCGCCATGGTACAGCGGAGCCGGGGAAAGGTAGATCGTATCCTCCGCGAATCCGAAATTCTCGCGCACCCAGTCGCCGGAGGTGTGCGCCTGTCCGACATTGGCGAACAGCGGCTGCCTGATGCCCTTTGGCTTTCCCGTCGTGCCCGAGGAATAGAAGAAATCCTTTCCAACCGGGCCCTCGGGAAGCTCGATCGGCCGATCGAAGCGGGCGAGCTCCGAGGCGTAGTCAAGGCCGTTTTCCAGTGAACCACCCACCGCGTGGACGGAACAATGGTTGGGATTGTCGGCCAGCAGCGCCTGGACCGTGTCGGCGAAACGCGAAGCGACGAACAGGGTCTTGGCGCCACTGTCGCGGACGATATAGGCCGCTTCCTCGGGCCTCAGATGCGTACTGACCGGCGTGTAATAGAGGCCGAGGCGGCGCGCGCCCCAGATCAGCTCGAAATAGCTGGGATCATTGTCGAGCATGATGGCGATGCCGTCGCCTGCGGTCAGCCCCATCCAGATCAGAAGCTGCGTGACGGCGTTGGCGCGGCGGTCGAGTTCGCCAAATGTAACCATCTCGCCGGAAAACGCGACGAGTGCGGCCGGCTTGTCTGGATGGCGTTCAGCCCATTGACGCAGGATTGGCATTTCTTCCCCTGTTGCCGCTGACATCGGCCTTGGGGGGAATTATCCATTCAAGCGCCCGGTCCATGAATGACCGCGAATGCCAATCGAATTGACCAAAACCGACAGCGTCTAACCAGCACGCGGCTGGTGGCGGTCGCGAAACTCGCCCGGGGCCAGCCCGGTCCACCGGCGGAACGCCCGATGAAAAGTGCTGGGCTCCGAGAAGCCCAGGGAGATTCCGATCTCCTCGAGCGACAGCCGGGACTTCTGAAGGAGATGAGTGGCAACGTCGCGCCGCAGGCCGTCCTTGATTTCCTGGAAGCCGCAGTTTTCTTCCTCGACTAGACGGCGGCGCAGCGTCTGCGGAGAAACGGCCAGCATGCCCGCGATGTCCTCGAACGACAAAGGTCGCCTCAGGTTGCGGCGAAGGATGCCGCGTACCCGTTCGGCCATGCTGCTGTCGTCGCGGTAGCGCACCAGCAGCGCGCTCGGCATGGAAGCGAGGAAGCGCCGCAGCCGTGCTTCGTCCGGCATGATCGGCAGATCCAATAGCTCGGCATCGAAGCGGATTTCCGTGCGCGGCTGCTCGAACAGCATCGGCACCCGGTAGAACGGCTCGAGCTCCGAGCTGAACGGCTCCTCCGGAAATACGTAGTGAACGGTTATCAGGGGCAGTCTGCGGCCCACCAGCCAGCACATCAGCCCATAGGCGAACAGCAGGATTGCGCCGTTGACCATGCGCCGGCGGTTCGGCTGGGCAATGGTGTCGGCGACGTAGAGCGAGGCGTCATCGGCCCCCTCCGCGAGACGCACGACGAAATCGTCCGCGACCAGATGATAGAACTGACAGCCGATCCGGATGGCCTCGCGCAAGTTCGCGCTGCGTATCAGCAGGCGACACATCATGCGGAAGGTCCCGGGCTTGATCGGACGGCTGCACAGCAGCCAGAGTTCGTCGCGCGTTTCCCGGGTAATGACCGCGATCAGGCGGGCGAATTTATCCTGCGGCAGCCTGGCGCCGGGCTGCTCGAAGTGGTCGGGGGCGATACCCGCTCTTGTCAGCAGGCGATCGATGTCGAAGCCCGCCTCCCGGACTCCGCTCAGGACCAGTCCGACATATCCGGAATCGATGGCTGAACGCGAGGGCGCAGCTCGCGGTGATTCGGGTTCGGCAGCAACTTCCGGCATGGCGCGGTCACATTAGCCTTTGGACAGGCATGCCGCCACCATTCCTTCTGGCAGCTAAGGTCAACGCAACTGAGCGTTTTCGTCATTGCGAAGCCGGGACATCCTTTCATTCTCGTCGGGATAACCGAGAGGAAACCTGGATGCGTGCGTTGATGAGCTTCGAGCCGGGCGGCCCCGAAACCCTGCGGCTGGTCGACGTGCCGGCGCCGATTGCGGATGCGGGACAGCTCCTGCTGGAGGTCAAGGCTTGCGGCGTGAACTATCCGGACCTGCTCACCATACAGGACCTCTACCAGGTCAAGGCGACGCGTCCGTTTGCGCCGGGAGCCGAAGTGGCCGGAGTTGTTCGCGCGCTGGGGTCCGGCGTGACCGGGTACCGCGTCGGGCAGCGGCTTGCCGCCCGCATCGGCACGGGCGGCATGGCCGAGTTCGTCGCCGTCGATGTTGGACGCTGCACGCCGATTCCCGAGGGAATGTCCTTCACCGATGCCGCGGTCATGCAATTCACGTTCGAGACGGCCTACTACGCGCTTCACAGCCGCGCTCGTCTGCAAGCCGGCGAAACGGTGCTCGTGCTTGGCGCCGGCGGAGGCGTCGGCATCGCCGCGGTGCAGGTCGCGCGCAATCTCGGCGCCCATGTCATCGCCGCGGCCTCGTCCGAGCAAAAGATTTCCTTCGCGTGCCGGCATGGCGCCGGCGGCGGCGTCCTGTACCCCTCCGCGGCACCCAAGGACCGCCGGGAAATGACCGCCCGCCTCAAGGATGCCGTCGGCGCCCGCGGCGCGGACGTGGTGATCGATCCGGTAGGCGGCTGGTTGACGGAAGCCGCCATCCGTTGTCTGGCCGAGGGCGGCCGATATCTCGTGCTCGGCTTTACCTCGGGCATTCCGGCTTTGCCGCTCAATCTTCCACTGCTGAAGAATTGCGACGTGCTCGGGATCAATTGGCGGACTTTCACTTTGCAGCAGGATCCGCGAAACGATAACAACCGGCAGGAGCTTCAACGCTGGTACCGGGAAGGGATCCTGTCTCCCGGCATCAGCGCCGAATTCCCGCTGCATAAGGGCGGCCAAGCCATTCAGCTCATCGCTGACCGGCAGGCCATCGGAAAAATCGTCGTGACGATCTGAGCGGATGCGATCCGCCGGTGCGGTCGGCCAGTCATCGCATCCGGTCAGAAGGCGAGCGCCTTGCTTTCGAACCAGGGCGCCAGCAGCAGCCAGCTTCCATAGGCAATGTAATAGCAGGCCACCGTCGTGATCAGCCACCCCGCCCAGGTGCGGAATTGCAAGTCGGTCATGGCTTCGAGAAGGCGCCTTGCGAGGCTGGTGCCAAGCATCGAGGCGGCCACCGCAATAACGGCGAGGACGGGATCGAGCGTGGCGGCCTGCGCGATGATGCCGCCGAAATAGACCAGTTTTACGAAATGGCTGGCGACCTGGCAGGCAGCCTTGGTCGCCACCACCTCGCGACGGCCGAAATTGCCGCCGAGAAAGAAGGTGTCCATTAACGGCCCGGAGACGCCGGTCATCAGCATCAGCCCCATGCAGATGAAGCCGTAGAAGCTGCCCTGCGCGAGGCTGTCGGGATTGGGCTTCAAGCCCTTCGGCGTCATCCGCGCCATGAATGGGGTTATCCCCAGCAGCAACAGCGCGATCGGCTTGTCCGGCACGTAGCGGGTGATCGACCAGGCGCCGAGCGCCAGGGCTGCTCCGATCAGGTAGATCGCGACCGGCCGCCACCTTATGTGGTCGCGCCACAGGAAGGCGCGCCAGCCGTTCGAGGCCATCTGCGTGATCGCATGCAGCACCATCGCCGAGGGCAGCGGCAGGATGGTCAGGAGCACGCCGATCAGGATCAGCCCGCCGGCCATGCCGAACAGCCCGGACAGGAACGCTGTCGCGACCATCAGCAGTCCCAGCGCGGCCATCAGAAGCGGCGTCATTTCGAATCTCCGCCGCCAGTTCTGCCTTGCCTGTACCAGCGGCGCAAACTGAGTTAGCTTTCCCTGGCATCAGTTTTCCTGAGGGTGCAAATCCTGAAGTGAGAAGGTTTTGCGTGACATGCGCCGGCTGCTCTTTCTCAACGGCATCAAGGCGTTCGAGGCCGCCGCGCGGACCGGCAGCTTCGCCGCCGCGGGTTCCGAGCTCAACGTATCGGCGGCGGCCGTCTCCAGGATGGTGCATCTACTGGAGGACCGGCTCGGCGTCGCGCTGTTCGAGCGCAAGGCCAACCGGCTGGCGACGACGGCGGCGGGGCGCGTCTATCAGAGCGGGCTGACGCCGATCTTCGACGCGCTGGCGAGCCTGACCGCGCAGGTGACCGCGCCGTCGGGCGTCCGGGTGCTGACCATCGGCGTCGGCCCGACCTTTGCGATGCGCTGGCTGATTCCGCGGCTGGCGGATTTCCGCAAGCACGAGCCCGACATCGAGGTGCGCATCACCACCGGCGGGGCCGCGGCGCCGTTCGGCGACGACTGGAGCTGCGGCATCAAGCTCGGCGACGGCGAATGGCCGGGCCTGGTCGCCGAGCCGCTGTTCGCGGCCGACCTGTTGCCGGTATGCGCGCCGCGGCTGGCGCAGCAGCTGAAGCGGCCCGGCGACCTCCGGGGCCCGAGCCTGCTGCGCGTCGCCCATTCGCCGGATGACTGGCCGTCCTGGCTGAAGGCGGCGGGCGTCGGCCGGCTGACCGCGCGCGGGCCCGAGTTTCAGTTTTACGGCCAGGCCCTGCAGGCCGCGGTCGACGGGCTCGGCGTCGCCATGGGCATCCGGCCCTATATCGACGACGACCTCGCCGCCGGAAGGCTGGTCGCGCCGTTCGCGCTGACGGTGCCGAAGGGCATGCGATGGTATCTGGTCTATCGCAGCTTCCAGACCGGGCAGCGCGATTTCGTCGCGTTCCGGCGCTGGATCATGCGCGCGGCGGCCGATCCCGCGACCCGGGACAAGGGTCGAAAAAAATAACCGAGGTGTGAACCGCTTCACATTCGTTTTGGCCGGCCCGTGTTTCCCTGACCCCGAGAGCATCTGGGGTCGCGAGATGAACTACGAGGGCTTTTCCATCGAATGCTACCAGGCCGGCAAGGGCCTGTGGCACGCCAGGCTGAGGCGGCCGGATCGCAAACCCATGATCGTCGGCGGCGTCGCGTTTCTGGCGATTGAAATCGGCTTCGCCTGGCCCGATCCGGAGTCCGCCGCGGCGGATGCCAAGAATCAGGTCGACCGGCTCAAGCTCACGCGCTACGCGGCGGTCGCGCAGACCCCGCAACAGGAGCTGTCGGCCGCCTGATTTGAACCAGAGGTGAGCGTCCCATGCGTGAATCCGAGTTCCACCCGCCCCAGCCGTCAGTTCTCACCAATGTGCTGTCCTGCTGTCCCCAATGCGACGCCGAACTGGCGGTGCTGAGCGTCATCGCCGGGCGGGCCGGGTCGGAATACTGGGCCATGCAATGCACCGAGTGCGGCGGCATCCATCTGGATATCGTCAAGCCCGCGCCCTTGCCGCATATCGCGTAGGGGCACCCACCCAGGATCGTGTCCCGGACGCGGTGCAGAGCTCTTGCGTTGCTCCGCTGAGCCGGGACCCAGCATCCGCCGGGTAAGATGAGCCCCGGATCAGCATCGCACCACGCCGCAGAGCGGCGCGTTGCGCTGCATCCGGGGCACGAGACGGTACCAGACCTCGTCGCCGGCCTTCCGCTCAGCCACCCACCTCGAACGCATGCGCGATGGCGCACTGGGCGTCGTCCTGGATCTGCCGCAGGTGTTCTTCGCTGCGAAAGCTTTCCGCATAGATCTTGTAGACATCTTCGGTGCCGGACGGCCGCGCCGCGAACCATCCGTTGTCCGACGTCACCTTGACGCCGCCGAACGGTTGGCCGTTGCCGGGTGCCGCCGTCAAAACCGAGCGCACCGGCTCACCGGCCAATTCCGCCATCGCGAGCTTTTCCGCCGACAGCGCCTTAAGGAGGTTCTTCTGGGCCGACGTCGCCGGCGCGTCGATCCGCTCGTAGTGGGGCATGCCGAGTTCGCCGGTCAATTGATCGAACAGCTGGCTCGGATCGGATTTGGTGCGCGCGGTCATCTCGGCGGCCAGCAGACCCAGGATGATGCCGTCCTTGTCGGTGGTCCAGACCGATCCGTCCCTGCGCAGGAAGGAAGCGCCGGCGCTTTCCTCGCCGCCGAAGCCGAACGAACCGTCGCTGAGGCCGTCGACGAACCATTTGAACCCGACGGGAGTCTCAATCAGCCCGCGGCCGAGTTTCTTCGCGACGCGATCGATGATCGCGCTGGAGACGATGGTCTTGCCCACCGCGCTGTCGCCGCGCCATTGCGGGCGGTTCGCGAACAGATAGGCGATTGATGCGGCGAGGTAATGGTTCGGGTTCATCAGCCCGTTCGAGCCGGTCACGATGCCATGGCGGTCGGCGTCGGTGTCGTTGGCGAAAGCGACGTCGAACCGGTCGCGCATGCCGATCAGCCGTGCCATCGCGTAAGGGGACGAGCAGTCCATCCGGATCTTGCCGTCCCAATCGAGCGTCATGAAGCGAAACGTGGGATCGACCGCGTCGCTGACGATGGTGGCGTTGAGGCCGTAGCGCTCGATGATCGGCTGCCAGTAGCGCACGCCCGCGCCCCCCAGCGGATCGATCCCGATCCTGACGCCGGACGAACGGATCGCCTCCATGTCGAGGACATTGGCGAGGTCGGCGACATAGGGCCCGATGAAATCGGTACGGTGGACGCAAGCCGCCCGGCGCGCGCGGTCATAGGGGATACGTTTGACGCCGCGCATGTCTTCGAGAAAGCCGTTGGCGGCGCGCTCGATGGTGGAGGTTATGTCGGTATCCGCCGGTCCGCCATTGGGTGGATTGTATTTGAAACCGCCGTCCTCGGGCGGATTATGCGACGGCGTGATCACGACGCCGTCGGCAAGGCCGTTTTCGCGGCCTTTATTATAGGTGAGGATGGCGTGGGAGATCACCGGCGTCGGCGTATAGCCGTCATCCGCATCGATCATTACCTCGACGCCGTTGGCCGCGAACACTTCAAGCGCGCTCGCCAGCGCCGGCTCGGCCAGCGCGTGGGTGTCGATGCCGACGAACATCGGCCCATCGATGCCGCTGCGCTTGCGGTGATCGCACAGCGCCTGGCTGATCGCCAGGATATGCGCCTCGTTGAAGGCGTGGTTGAGCGCGGAACCGCGATGCCCCGAGGTGCCGAACGCCACCCGCTGCGCCGGCACTGACGGGTCGGGCTTGCCGGCAAAATAGGCCGTCACCAGCCGCGGGATATTAGCCAGCATCGACGGTTCGACGGTCTTGCCGGCAAGCGGATTGATTTCAGCAGCCACCTGATCTCCTCGATGGTTTTGATCATTTGCCATTGTAAATGGTTCGCGGTCGCGAACAAGGGAGCGCACGGAAAGCCGATGTCCTCAGCCTTGCGTTTCGGGCGTTGGCGTCGCGGACGGCAGGATTCCGGCCGGGCTCAGCGCCACGCGAAGCATGCGCGCAAGATCTACTTTTCGGTAGGGCTTGACCAGCAGCAGCACGCCAGAATCCAACCTGCCATGATGGATGATGGCATTCTCGGTATAGCCCGACGTGAACAGCACCCGCAGCGACGGGCGTCGCGCCGCCGCCTCCGCGGCGAGTTGCCGGCCGTTCAACCCTCCGGGCATGATGATGTCGGTGAACAGCAGGTCGAAGGCAGCACCACTATCGATGATCGCCAGCGCCTCGGCGCCGTTTGCCGCCGACAGCGTCCGGTAGCCAAGGCTCTGCAACTGGGTGTTGACGTAGGCGCGCACCAGCGGGTCGTCCTCGACCACCAGGATGGTCTCGTCGCCGCGCTCGATCGCGGACGCGGACGGCTCGTCGGCGATCCGCTCCGCCGGGGCATCCGCCTGCGGCAGATAGAGCCGGAACGTCGTGCCGTGCCCCTCCTCGCTGTAGACCTTGATGTGCCCGCCGGACTGCTTGACGAAGCCGTACACCATGCTCAGCCCCAGCCCGGTTCCCTTGCCGACCTGCTTGGTCGAAAAGAACGGATCGAACACCTTGTCGCGGATCGCTTCCGGAATCCCGGTGCCGGTGTCGCTCACCGCGATCATCACATAGTTGCCGGGCTGAACGTCGCCGATGGCGGCGGCATCGTCTGCATCGAAAGTGACGTTCCTGGTCTCCAGGGTAAGCTTGCCGCCTCCAGGCATCGCATCGCGCGCATTGATGGCGAGGTTGAGCAGCGCGGAACTGAGCTGGCCCGGGTCGACCAAAGCCGGCCAGACCGAATCCGTCAGCATCGATTCGATTTCGATCTGCGCGCCCAGCGTCGGCCGGAACAGCCTGGCCGCTTCGACGATCAGCTGGTTGACGTCGATCTCGCGCGGCTGCAGCGGCTGCTTGCGGGCGAAGGCGAGCAGATGCGAGGTCAGTTCCGCGCCGCGATCGGCCGCATCGCTGATCAATTTGGCGACAGCCGCCGATTCCGGTTTGGCGGACACCTCCTCGGCGAGAATTTCGATGGTGCCGGAGATCACGGTGAGCACATTGTTGAAGTCATGCGCGATACCGCCGGTGAGCTGGCCAAGCGCTTCCATCTTCTGGGCCTGCCGCAGCTGCTCCTCCGCCGCGATCCTTTGCGTCAGGTCCCGCACGAACACGTTGAACACGTAGCTGCCGCGGCGGCGAAGCGCGTTCATGGATGCCTCGATCCTGATGGTGCTTCCGTCCTCGCGCTTGGCCACGACTTCAAAGCGCTCGCCGGCGGCGGCTTGCGCCTCGTTGCGCAGCAGCCGTTCCTTCAAGGCCTGGCAGTGCGGCTGGAGCGCTTCCGACAGCAGTAGCGTCGGCAAATGCTGCCCCAGCGCCTGCTGCCGCGACCATCCGAAGATCGCCTCGGCCTGCGGATTCCATTCGATAACGTGACTGGCATCGTCGGTCTGGATGAACGCTTCAAAGGCGTTGGCGATGACGTCCCGCGCCATCTGCTCGCTTTCGCGCAGTTGCTCGACGGTGCGGCGGCGCTCCTCGATCTCCTGATTGAGCGCCGCCGTCTTGGCGCGCGACTCGGCCGCCATATGCGCGAACGCATCGGTCAGCGCCCTGATCTCCTGGCCGCCTCCGGTCGGCAGCGCGACCGTCTCGCCGCGGGTAAAGCCGTCGACCGCTTTGGTCATCTGCACCAATGGCCGCGTCAGCGACCTGGCCACGATGACGGCGAGCAGGAAGGCGAAAAACGCCGCCCCCAGTCCAGCCAGCAGGCTGGCGTCGCGAACCGCCGATGTCGCCGCCATCAGGTCCGCATACGGCACGGCCTGGATCACCGCAATTCGCGGGCCGTCCGCCAGCCTCATGAACGCCAGCCCGACCCCGAAGCGATCGCCGGTGCGGTCCTGCATCACGCGAGGCGTGGTATCCCCGCTGGCGAAAATTTTCGGGAAATCCGGAAACTCGTCCTGGATATGGGCGGGCCTGCCGACGATGAAGCCGAACTCGCGATCCTGATCGGGATGAACGAGAAATCCGCCCTGACTGTTGACGACATAGCTGCGGCCGCCCTCGATCGGGTTGGAGCGGATCCGGTCGAAGCTCGATCGCATATCGACCTTGATGATCACGATCGCAAACGGCTTGCCGTCCGGCGTGTGTATCGGCGTTGCGATCCGCATCACCGGTACATGCGGCGTTGCGATGACGCCCTTTTCCTGACTGAGATTGACCGGGGAGACATAGACCTCGCCGGCGGGCAGCCGGATGGTTTCGGTAAAGGCGATCCGCTCGCCCTCCCGCCGCAACTCGTCGTCCGGAACGATGCGTATGGCGCCATCGGTGCCCGAACGGTCAACCCGCACCATTTCGCGCCCGCCGTCATCGACTCCGATGATTCGAAACGCGTAATAGTTCGGCTTGGCGGCCAGTTCCACTGCGTAGCGCTGGGCCATCCGCCGCCGCGCCTCGGCCTCGTTGGCGGCGGCGTCCGGATCGCTCCCGCGACCGAGGCGCGCCGTCATGATGTCGTTGACGGCGACGGCGGAGCGAAAGCCGATCACGTCCGCGCGCGCGCCGCGAACCGAGGCGGCAAGTTCGCTGCCGAGCAGGTAGGCGTGGGTGTCAAGCCGCTCCAATGCCCGCGGCAGGGCAAACGCCGCCACAGCGCGGTGAGTCAGCACGCCCACCGCTGCCGTCGCCAGCAGCACCAGCGCGACCATCGCTATCGTCAGCCGAGTCGACAACCTCATGGATTGCCCTCTGGACGAGCCTATCGTCGGCCTCAACGGGTGCCTCGGTCAATGCCCAATTATCGGGCCGTTGCCGCGCGGCCCTCGCAGCATCGCATGCACGATGATCCATCGACGCGTTGAGCAACCTGTGATGGCAGACTCTGCCGTCGCGCTTTGGCTTACGCTTCACCGGCAGCTGGATGGATGATCTCGATCAAGTCTGGTCCTGGTCCCCGCTTCGTCGGTTCCGCGTATTCGCGTGTACTGACACCTGCTGACATTGAGCCGCTGCGACGAACACCGTTCACGAGGTATTTCATCGCGGGCTCTTTGCCCTTTTATGTCTGCCGGACTCATCCCATATTCGCCCCATGACGAAGAATCCCGACACTCCGAAGAAGCCCTCTAAAACCCCGAAATCGAAAGCCCATCGCCCCGATGTGCAGCCGATCGGACCTGCGCTGGCGGAACTGCTCAATCCCGCGATCAACCGCGGCCATGCCGGCATGGGTTCGGGCACCGGATTGCGGCCGCCGCCGGATAATTCGAAAGACCGCCGCTCCGGCGGCGAAGCCGCGCTGCATCGCGCGCGGGCCTCGACGCGTGGCACGAGCGACGACGTGGCGAAGAAGGACGCTTCGATCGCCGAGCGCGGTAATTCTTCCTCCCCTCCCCCCGCGCGCGCAGCGCGTGGTGGGGAGGGGTCGGGGGTGGGGGGTGTCTCAGCACGTACCGCGGGCAGCGAGTTTGCTGCGCCACCCCCCACCCCCAACCCCTCCCCACCGCTACGCGGAGGGAGGGGAGAAGAGGGATTCGGCGAATCGCCGCAGCGCGAATTCGCGCCGGCGAATTACGGCACCGCCGCCACCATCCCCACCCTCGACCCCGAACTGGCAAAGCAGCTCGGCTTCAACACCGAGGAGGAAGACCTCGCGGCGATGGCGCGCCCCGCGCGCAACAAGATGGAAGCGCTCGGCGTCGCCGCCACCGCCGACGCGCTGGAAAGCCTGATTCGCGACGGCCGCCCCGAATTCAAGGGCGAGGACGGCCAGGTGAAAATCTGGACGCCGCATCGCCCGCCGCGCCCGGAAAAATCCGAAGGCGGCGTACGCTTCGTGATCAAGTCCGAATACGAGCCGAAGGGCGACCAGCCGACCGCGATCAGGGAACTGGTCGAAGGCATTCAGCGCAATGACCGCACCCAGGTGCTGCTCGGCGTCACCGGAAGCGGCAAGACCTATACGATGGCCCAGGTGATCGAGGCCACCCAGCGGCCCGCCATCATTCTCGCGCCGAACAAGACGCTGGCGGCGCAGCTCTATGGAGAGTTCAAGAGCTTCTTTCTCGACAACGCCGTCGAGTATTTTGTCTCCTATTACGACTACT
>JAUXWH010000113.1 GCA_030681365.1 Bradyrhizobium sp. | reverse complement strand
CATGGCCTTGATGCCGCGCATCAGCTCGATCGCGACCTTGTCCTTGACCTCGGGCAGTTCGTCGCGCTTGAGCACGCCGATGCCGTGCTCGGCGGAGATCGAGCCGCCCATCCGCAGCACGATCTCGAACACCACCGCGTTGACCTCGTGCCAGCGGGCCATGAAATCAGCGGTGTCGCCGCCGATCGGCTGGCTGACATTGTAATGGATGTTGCCGTCGCCGAGATGGCCGAACGGCACCGGCCGTGATCCCGGGATCAGTTTCACCACGGCCGCATTGGCTGCTTCGATGAAATCGGGGACAGCGGCGACCGGCACCGAAATATCGTGCTTGATCGAGCCGCCTTCCGGCTTCTGCGCCGCCGACATCTCGTCGCGCAGCTTCCAGAACGCCGCACGTTGGCCGAGATTCGCCGCGATCACCGCGTCGTCGACGATACCCTCCTCGAACCCCCTCGCCAGGATCGCTTCCAGCGTGGCCTGGGCGTCGTCGCGCGGCGACGACAGTTCCATCAGCACGTACCAGGGATATTTGTTCGCCAGCGGATGTCGGATGTCGATGCCGTGACGCACGCTGAAATCGACCGCGATGTCGGCCAGCAGTTCGAAACTGGTGAGGGAGCCTGCGGCCTCGTTCTGCGAGATCGACAGCAGCTTCAAGGCGGCGTCCGGCGATTTCAGCCCGGCAAAGGCGGTTTCCACCGCGCGCGGCTTCGGAAACAGCTTCAGCGTCGCCGCCGTAATGATGCCGAGCGTGCCTTCGGCGCCGATGAACAGATTGCGCAGATCGTAGCCGGTGTTGTCCTTCTTCAGCTTTGACAGCAAATTCAGAATGCGGCCGTCGGCCAGCACCACTTCGAGTCCGAGCGCCATCTCGCGCGCCACGCCATAGGCCAGCGCCGTGGTGCCGCCGGCATTGGTGGAGAGGTTGCCGCCGATGGTACAGCTTCCCTCGGCGCCGAGCGACAGCGGGAACAGCCGGCCGGCGTCGGCGGCGCGCTGCTGCGCGATCTGCAGCACCACGCCGGCCTCGCAGGTCATGGTGTTCGACTGGGTGTCGATGTCGCGGACCTTGTCCATCCGCCGCATCGAGACGACGACTTCGCCATGATGCGGGGTCTGGCCGCCGACCAGGCCGGTATTGCCGCCCTGCGGCACCAGCGCGATCCGGTGTTCGCTGGCGAGCTTGCAGATCGCGGAGACTTCCGCCGTCGTCCCCGGCCGCAACACCAGCGGCGAGCGTCCGCGAAACAGGTCGCGCTCCTCGGTGACGTAAGGCGCGATGTCGGCCGCGTCGGTCACCGCGTATTTGTCGCCGACGATGGCGCGGAAGCGTGCGATCAGGTCGGAGGAGAGCGGCGGGGGTGCTGCAGGCTGGACGATATTCATTTTGGTCACTTGTTCTTGTCGCTTGTGCTTCTTGTGCGGCTAGTCCCGCGCCACCGCGGCGCGGCGCAGCCGGTCGTTGATGGCTTCGCCGAGCCCGTGATGCGGGATCGGCATGACCGCGATGGCGCGCGCACCGGCGAGGTCCAGCGTTCGAAGATAACCGAAAAGATTGGCGGCGGCTTCATCGACATTGCTCCGAGCCGACAGATTCATTACCGCGGTCGCCCCGTCGACGCCCGGCAGGACCGCTGGACCGAACGCCAGCAGCGCCTCGCCGGGCTCGATCGCTTGGGCATCGAGCCTGACCCGCGTGCGCGGAGCGTAATGCGAGGCCAGCATGCCAGGCGCCAGCGGTTGCGCGCTGCCTTCATCGGGATCATCCGGCGGCGCCACCAGCGCGCGGCCGAGCACGCGTTCGATGGCTTCGCGCGGCAGGCCACCCGGCCGCAGCAGCATCGGCGGGTCGAAGCAGCCGACGATGGTGGATTCGACCCCGACCGCGACCGGCCCGCCGTCGACGATCAGGTCGATCCGCCCCGCGAGGTCGCCCTGCACATGGGCCGCCGTGGTCGGCGATACATGTCCGGACAGATTGGCCGACGGCGCCACCACCGGGCCGCCGAAGGCCCGCAGGATGGCCAGCGCGGTCGGGTGGGCGGGCACCCGGATCGCGATGGTGTCGAGCCCGGCGGTGGCGAGCTCGGCCACGGCGCAATCGGCCGACTTGGGGACCACCAGCGTCAGCGGCCCCGGCCAGAACGCCCGGGCGAGGGCGGTGGCCTGGGCGTCGAAACGGCCGATTCGCTGGGCGCTGGCGAGGTCTCCGACATGGGCGATCAGCGGATTGAAGGCCGGGCGGCCCTTGGCCTGGTAAAGCCGGGCGATCGCGGCCGCGTTGGTGGCATCCGCGCCGAGGCCATAAACCGTCTCGGTCGGGAACGCGACCAGCCCGCCTGCGGCCAGGCAGCGGGCGGCTTCGGCCACGGTAGCCTCGCCGGCGGGCCAAATCCGCGTTTTCAGGTCTGAATTCACAGGGATAGCTACCTTCAATTCGGCTTCTTGCGGTCTGCGAAACCCAAGGCTATAAGCCGCGTTCTTGTCGGAGTGTGGCTCAGCCCGGTAGAGCACTGCGTTCGGGACGCAGGGGTCGCAGGTTCAAATCCTGCCACTCCGACCAAGATTTCATTAGGCTTTTTGCCTTTTTTCCCGAGCCCGTTCAAGGTCAACCACCGATTCAACCACCGAAACCCGGTGCTTGGACGTAATGGCGTTTGCCGCGCCATGCAGGAAGTCGGGATGGTGATGGCCGTAAGTGCTCAGCAGCACCTCGGCAGACATCCCCAGGAACTCGGCCGCTTCCCACACCGGCACGCCACGCTGCATCAGCCAGGTCGCCGCCGTGTGGCGCAAGGTATGAGGCGTTACCTTGCCGGTCAGCTTTGCCAACCCCACCGCGCTCCTGAAGCCCTTCTTGACCGAGGCCACGGGCTTGCCGTTGAATTCGACGAAACAGTCGGCAACCAGTTTTGGCCGAGCCCAGCGCCGCATATGGGTCAGCAATCGCGGCGGCACCGGCGCCGGCGTCTGACGCTTCTTGGTGGCGCGCTTGCCGATCTGCTTCCGGTAAAAGATGCCGCGCTCGAGGTCGACGAAAGAGCGGCCCCGTTCAGGGTATGGTGAGGCGGTGGCGATCGCGCTCGCCCGTGTCCCGGTGTAGAGCCCAATCAGGATAAAACGAGGCTCACATGCAAATAGAATCGCTTTCCATCGAAGATCTCGCCGACTTACGAGACAAGGTCATCACAGCACTCAATGACCGTGTCACCGCGCGCCAGCGGGAGCCCCAGGGTGAGATAGACCGTCTCGGCGGCGTCGTATCGTCTCAACCGTCAAAGTCATCCGCGGCGCGTCCTAAGCGCCCGGTGAAGTATAAGGATGGCCAGAATGAATGGTCGGGTTGTGGGACGATGCCCGCCTGGGCAATATCGGCAAGCGGCTTGGATCGACAACCTAACCTTGGCTTAGCGGTGCAGTTCGGGCGGCTGGGCCGCTTCGCGTCTGATAGATGGTACGAGTCGCATGTTATAACTCCAATGGCATCGCCCTAGGGTTCTCCGGTTTGGTCGATTCACAAGCGCACTTGAATTGAATTGAGCAACTTTATCGTCGTATCGACGAATTGTAACGTCTGCTGCATCTTCGCGATCGCCAGCGGAAACCGTGCACACCGGTCCGACAACTGAACCAATCGTTTCCTTTCACCGGCCAATACCGCAGTGGATTTTTCGATTGCAAATTTGACGACGCCCTGCATGGGGCTTTTGTCGCCGAAGTCAGTCATCTCCTTTTCGATGGTGATGAGATATTCGTAGCTTGAAAGTTCGTCGGAAATCTGAAGAAGCTCCCGGATCGTAGATATGATGCAATCGGCGTCGCCGCTGGAGATGTCGGATCGTTTTGACGTCTGAACGAGATCGCCCATCAAATTCTGAAACAGCGGCTTTATTTCTTCGACTTTCCTGAAGTCGCTTTCGCTGAGAACGCCACCGTTTGACATATTTGGCACGAGCACGAGAGTGACGAAAGCCAATAGGGCCGGCACCAACCGGCCGCGATGCGCGCCGGCGATGAAGCTGCGTTCTGTTAGGGGCGCGCGAAAAGCATTTTCTACACGGCGGGCGAACCCGACTATCAATTCCCTGATCCCGGCAGCGTCCATTGGCTTCCCTCGCTCGATGAGCATAGTTCGTCGCGGTCGGCTCTACTAGGGCCTCGGGCCGGCCCACGGCATTTTTGGCGGGGGCGTTCGCGCAGGTGGCTTTTGATCGCCCGTCAGCTTGGTTGTTCTGCGTACCCTTTTGTGTTTTATTTGTCTCTGCGGAGGTGGGGTTGTGCGATATCGGCTAAGCCAACGGCTGATTGTGGCCGTACAGTCAATTCCCGGCGCACTGACGGACTCGCTGCAATGAGCGAGGTATCGCAGCGAACATTTCGAGCCGTTGCGCTGCAGCGAGCCGCGTCTCCCGAACAACTCGACCATCTCGTCCAAATTGCCAAACCGTCCGACTGGATCCTGATCTTCGCCACCTGCCTGGCGCTTGCAGGCGCACTCACCTGGGGGGTCGTCGGGCGGGTTCCTACCCGCACCGCCGGAGAAGGTATTCTGATCAGCGGCGGTGGCCGCGTCGTCGAAGCCGCATCCGATGCGGCAGGGCGGCTTGCCTCAATCAGCGTTTCGGTTGGCGACCGTGTCGTGAAGGGGCAGTTGCTCGCCCAAATTATCCAAACCGACATTCAGCAACGCCACGCCGGCGCCGTAGAAGTTTTTCGCGAACGTGAGCGACAGCATGCCGACCTGATCGCGAAGACCGAACGTGAGCTCGTCTCAAAAGCGCAGAACTTCGCGAAACTAGAGGCCGCGTTCAACCAGGTCATCAAGGTTACAGATCAGCGCATCGAATATCTTACCGTGGACGTCGAAAACCTGGAGAAACTGCTGGCGAAAGGATACACGACGCGCCGCAATCTCGAGGACCGCCGTCGCGATCTCACCGATGCACAGCAGCGAAGAGAGGATACGCGGAATGAGATACTGAAACTGCGGGTGCAAAAGACCGATCTGGAAACGCAGCGCGAGCGCGAAAGCCAGCAGTCCGAGTTTACCCTCAATGAAGCCCGCCGTCAGATGGATGCCGCGGCGGGAATGTTGAACCAGAATACCCAAGTAATCAGCCCGATCGATGGACGCGTCCTTGAAGTCAAGATTTCCCCAGGCGCGGTGCTTGGCGTCGGCACGCCGGTCGTTGCCATTGAGAGTGAAGGGGAGAAGCTGGAGGCCCTGATTTATATTCCGGCGGAGCGTGGCAAGAACGTGAAGCAGGGAATGCCGGTCCGCATCGAACCCAGCACCTCGAAGCGAGAGGAGTTTGGGACCATGGTCGGCACGGTGGTATCGATCTCGGATTTCCCGATAACGCCCCAGGGTATGGCGGCGGTGCTCCACAATGAGAACCTGGTCAACCGCTTTTCCAAGGAAGGCGCCGCTTACGCCGCGACGGTGAGCCTTGAGCAGGATCCCGAGACCATCAGCGGGTATCGATGGGCGGTCGGCCAAGGCCCGCCCATTCGGCTTACCAGTGGAACCCTGACGCGCGCGGAAATCACCACGCGAACGCAACGCCCGCTCGATCTGGTGGTGCCGCTCCTCAGGCGGTTGACGGGAATTGATGGATAGCCCCCCGCAGCCAACGCCGGGACCTGTCCAGCGGCCCTCCTATGCGCAGCGGACTCGACGTCTGTTTTGGCGTCGGGGCGTCAAGCAAACGCCCAGCATCCTGCAAATGGAAGCAGTCGAGTGCGGGGCGGCCGCACTGGCGATGGTGCTGGCGCACCACGGCGCATGGATTCCGCTGGAGCAACTGCGGGTCGCATGCGGGGTTTCGCGTGACGGCAGCAAGGCGAGCAACATCGTCAGGGCGGCGCGCCGTTTCGGCCTCGATGCGAAAGGATTCCGCACGGAGCCCGCCACGCTTCATCAGTTGCCGATGCCATGCATCATCCACTGGAACTTCAACCACTTCGTGGTACTGGAAGGCATCGACGGGGATCGCGTCTACATCAACGATCCGGCGGTTGGCCGGCGGCGCATTGACATGGCCGAACTCGATCTCGCATTTACCGGCGTGGTGCTGGCGATGGAGCCGACCGCCGCTTTCCAGAGGTCGGGCGGGGAACCGCAGGGCTTGCGGTTGCTGTTGCGCGAACTGCGCTACTCGAAGGCCGCCGTCGGCCTGCTGGTCATCGTAAGCATCGCGCTGGTCGTACCCGGCATTATCGGTGCGGGATTCTCGAAGAGCTTTATCGACGATATTCTCATCCAGCAGACCAGCGGCTGGCTCGTCCCGCTGCTGATCGGCATGGCCCTTACAGCGATGTTTCGCGCGGTCCTGACATATGTGCGCCAATCGCTGTTGTTGCGGCTGCAGACCAAGCTTTCCGTGGTCATGGTCAGTCGCTTTCTTTGGCACGTCATGGCCCTGCCGGTCGAGTTTTTCACCCAGCGCCATGCCGGCGACATCGCCAACCGCCTGGCTGTTAACGAACAGGTCGGCCGCCTACTGTCGGGCGGCGTCGCTACCAACGCG
>JAUXWH010000102.1 GCA_030681365.1 Bradyrhizobium sp. | reverse complement strand
CTGCAATACGACATCCACCCCTTCGTCGGGCTGTCGTTCGGGCCGATCACCTTCCTGATCGTCGTGCTGGGCGGACTCGGCAACTTCGTCGGCGGCTTCGTGGCGGCGTTCGTGTTCGCCGAGATCATCTCGCTCGGCGGGCTGTTCTCCGATCTCGAATGGGGCTACGTGCTGGCCTTCGCCTTCTTCATCGTCATGATGTTCATCCGGCCCGCCGGACTGCTGGCGAGGCGCTCGTGAACGCAAAACAGTCCCTCCCCTGGATCGCCGGGGCGGCGCTGATCGCGCTGCCCTTCGTCTATCGCGATCCCTACCACCTGCACATCCTCATTCTGATCCTGATCTGGTCGTTCGCCTATACGTCCTGGTCGATGATGGGCCGCTTCGGCCTGGTGTCGCTGGGCCATGGCGGCTTCATGGGCGTCGGTGCCTACGTGACGGCGCTGCTATGGAACCATCTCGGCCTGTCGCCGTGGATCGGCATTCCCATCGCGATGATCGCCGCCGCGATCCTGGCGATGGTCGTCGCCTATCCGTGTTTCCGCTTCCGCATCACCGGCCACTATTTCGTGCTCGTCACGCTGGCGCTGTCGGGGATCGTGCTGCAGGTCATTACCGCGACGCGCGACTACACCGGCGGCTCGCTCGGCTACACGCCCGATCGCACCAAGGGCAGCCAGCTCTGGGCGCTGCAATTCGACGACAAGGTCACCTGGTACCTGATCGCCCTCGGGGTGTGGGCGGTGGGACTGGCGATCTGGAAATGGGTCGACCGCAGCATGGACCGCTATGCGCTGGAGGCGATCTCCGAGGACGAGGACGCCGCGGCCGCGGCCGGTGTCAACGTCACCTGGGAAAAGCTCAAGATCACGGTGATCTCGGCGCTGATGACCTCGCTCGCCGGCGCCCTCTACTGCCAGTACCAGATGTTCATCTCGCCGGACACGGTGAGCGGCATCGCGGTCTCGCTGCAGATGGTGTTCGCCGTCATCGTCGGCGGGCTCTACGTCTCGCTCGGCCCCACCGTCGGCGCCGTTATCACCATCCTGCTGGCGGAGATACTGCGCATCAGCTTCGGCACCAAGGCGGTTGGCTGGGACAACCTGGTCTACGGCGTGCTGCTGGTGACCTTCATCATCTTCCTGCCCAAGGGGATTTTGGGCAGCATCATCGACAAGGTGAAGACGGCGCGGAAGACGTAGGGAACCCGGGCGACACACCCACTCCCTCATGGTGAGGAGCGCGATCGGCAGCGCCCTTACGCTGCCGGGCGCGCGTCTCGAACCATCTGGCACGTTCCTGTTTCCATCCTTCGAGACGCCGCGCGAAGACGCGCGGCTCCTCAGGATGAGGTCTCAGACCCTCAGGTGAGACGCATCGACCATGGGAGCTCGCTCATGCCCCGGCGAACACCAGCAGCGTGCCGTTCGCGGCCGCTGGTGGAACACAGACAGCCCCTGCGCTACGGACTCCTGCGTTCCCGACCGCCTTCTCCGCCGCAGCAAGATCGGAGGTCGCGATCACCATGCCGGCGCTGCCGCGCTCGGGTAATCCGGCGAGCGACACCTCCGGATAGCGTTTGCCCAACTGGTCCCTGGTGAGGAACACGAAATCGGCGCGGTCCGAGCCCGAGGGCACCGCGATGGCGCCGTCCGGCTCCGTCCTGGCGCTGCCGTCGATCAGGCGCACCAGATGGGCCGCGTCCGTGGCCGGCTCCGGCGAGGCGATCAGCACCTGTTTCAGCCGTTGCGCGCCGTTAGCGTGATTCATCAGCGCGGGAATCCAGACGGTTTCCCGGGTCTTGTGCTGGCAGGCGAAAATACGCAAGCCCCCCGGCGCTTCCGCCACCGGCCATTGAAAGGTGGTGAACTTCGCCGCTGACACGCTGCCGTCCGGCATCGTCACCGGGCGCTCGAAATCGGTCGGCCCGATCGGCTCATAGCCGCGCGCGCGAATTTCCTCGGCGCCATCGGCCGAATCCACCGCCGTGAAGGCGATGCGTTCGATGCCTTCCCGGTGGGCGAGAAAGGCCCGCGCCGGCGCATTGTGCTCGGTATCCGCGAGAACGCCGAGCAGCTCGATGTAGTCGGGGTCGAGCATGATAGTGTAGTTGCCCGATCCCATCTTGGCGCTATGGGTGCCGCGCGGCGATATTGTGAAGCCGAGCCGCTTCCAGTTCGCGGCGGCGGCGTCGAGGTCTTTGACCATAACCACGGCATGATCGATTCCGATAACATTCCTGAGCGGCACTCTGCTGTTTCCCCGGCATGAATTGGGCCCTAAGCTAACCAGATCGATCCGGCGGCTGCAAGGCAACGAAACGGCATCGACGGCAAGGAGAGCATGACGATGGATACCGCAAAGGTCCGCTGGCCCGACTCGCTGTGGGCGGCGGCGACGCCCGCAGGTCCGGAATTGCCGGAACTCGTGGGGACCGCGAGCGCCGACGTCATCGTGATCGGCGGCGGTTTTACCGGCCTGTCCACCGCGCTGCATCTGCGCGAGGCCGGCGTCGACGTTGCCATCGTCGAGGCCATGGAGCCGGGCTGGGGCGCCTCGGGGCGCAACAACGGTCAGGTGATTCCGACCCTGTCGCGGCCCGACCCGGAAGACATCATCGCGAAGCACGGCGCGGTGGGAGAACGTTTTGTCGCCTTGCTGCGTGACAGCGCGTCCACGCTGTTCGATGTCACGAGGCGCTACCAGATCCAGGCCGAGCAGGAACAGGCCGGCTGGGTGCAGCCGGTGCATTCGCCGGGGCGCATCACGATCGCCGAGCGGCGGGTGCGGCAATGGTCGAAATTCGGGGCCGATGTCGAGATGCTGTCGCGCGACCAGACCCGCGCGATGCTGGGATCGGACGCCTGGTTCGGCGGCTTCTGGAACAAGACCGGCGGCCACATCAACCCGCTGGCGCTGGCGCGCGGCCTCACCCGTGTCGTGCTGGACCAGGGCGGCCTGATTTTCGCCCGCTCGCCCGCCCTTTCCTTCGAACGGAAGAGCGATCGCTGGGTGGTCAAGACCGAAAAGGGCGAGATCAGCGGCCGCGCCCTGATCGTGGCGACCAACGCCTATACCGGCGAATTCTCCAAAACCCTGATGCCCGAGATCGCGCACGAGGTGATGCCGGTATTGTCCTGGCAGATGGCGACGCAGCCGCTGTCGGAGGCCGCCCGCAAAACCATCATCCCCGGCCGGCAGGCGATGTCCGACACGCACGGCGAACTCTACTTTGCCCGTTACGACGCGCGAAACCGGCTGGTAACCGGCGGCGCCGTGATCGGCCCCGGCAACAAGGCGGAGCGGATCAAGCAGCGGGTCGGCGAGCGATTGCAGCGGCTGTGGCCGCAGATCGGGCCGGTCGCGTTCGACTATGTCTGGAACGGCTATGTCGGCATGACCACGGACTTCCTGCCGCGCATCCACCGGCTCGGCCCCGACGCCTATGGCTGGACCGGCTGCAACGGCCGCGCGGTGGCGCTGTCGATCGCGCTCGGCGATGAACTGTCCAAGGCCGTGCGCGGCACGGCCGAGGCCGATCTGGCGCTGCCGTTCACCGAACCGGTGCGGATTCCCGCGCATGGACTCATGCGCAAGCTGGCGCCGCTGATGCTGATGGTCTACCGGCGCCGCGACGCCCGCGAGATCGCCTGAGGCACTACTATCACGTGAACACCGACGTCTCGTGCTTCCTGGCGAACTCGCCGCCGGGAATCGAATCCAGCAGCGCCTGGGTGTAGGCATGCTGCGGATTGCCGAACACTTCGCCGGCTAGCCCGTGCTCCACCACCTCGCCGTCCTTCATGACCGCCACGAGGTCGCAGATCTGCGCGGCGACCCGCAGATCATGGGTGATGAACACGATGGAAAGGCCGAGCCGCTCGCGCAATCCGGCGAGCAGCTTCAGCACTTGCGCCTGCACCGAGACGTCGAGCGCGGACACCGCCTCGTCCGCGACCAGCACTTCCGGCCGCAGCGCCAGCGCCCGCGCCAGCCCGATGCGCTGGCGCTGGCCGCCGGAGAATTCGTGCGGAAAGCGGTCGCTGGCCGATGGATCGAGCCCGACCAGCGCGAACAGTTCCTTGGCGTCGGCGATGGCCTGCTTGCGCGGGGTGCCGTGCACGATCGGCCCCTGCGCCACCAGCTCCGCGGCCTTGCGGCGGGGGTTGAGCGACGAAAACGGATCCTGAAACACCATCTGGATATGGCGGGTTTCGCGGCGAACTTCCTCGCGCGCCAGTTTTGCCCAGTCCTTGCCTTCGAGCACGATCGCGCCCGCGTCGGGATCGATCAGCCGGACGATGCAGCGGGCCAGCGTCGATTTGCCGGAGCCGGATTCGCCGACGATCCCGAGCGTCGCGCCGCGCGGCAGTTTCAGCGAAACATTTCTCACCGCATGCGTCACCCGCGCGCCGCGCCCAAGAAATCCGCCGGTGCGGAACGTCTTCGATACGTTGTCGATGGTGAGGATCATCTGGTCGGACAGCGTTCGCGGCGGCGGCGCCGTCAGCGGCGGCACCGCGGCAATCAGCTGTTGGGTATACGAATGTTGAGGATGGTACAGCACCGCGGCGGCATCGCCCTGCTCCACGATATGACCGTGCTGCATGACCGCGACGCGGTCCGCGATCTCGGCGACGACGCCGAAATCATGGGTGATGAACAGCACCGCGGTCTTCTTCCGCTTCTGCAATTCCCGGATCAGCGTCAGGATCTGCGCCTGCGTGGTGACGTCGAGCGCGGTGGTCGGCTCGTCCGCGATCAGGAGCCTCGGATCCAGCGCCAGCGCCATCGCGATCATGGCGCGCTGGCGCTGGCCGCCCGACAATTCGTGCGGATAGGCTTTTGCGGCGCTTTCGGGTTCGGAGATGCGCACGTCTTCCAGCAGCGCCAGCACCCTGGCACGTATCTCGGCGCTCGACAGGCCGGTGTGGATCGAAAACATCTCGCCGATCTGGTCGCCGATGGTGCGCAGCGGATTGAGCGCCGTCATCGGCTCCTGGAAAATCATCGCGATGCCGGCGCCGCGCACGGCGCGCATCTCGGCCGTGGTGGCGGCCGCGAGGTCCCGGCCTTCGAACATCACCCGGCCGGCATCGATGCGGACCTCGCTCGGCAGCAGCCGCATGATGGCGTTGGCCATCACGGACTTGCCGGAGCCGGATTCGCCGACCACGCACAGGATCTCGTTGGCGGCAATCGAGAGCGACGCGCCGGACACCGCATGCGAGCGGTCGGCGCCATCAGGCAGCCGCACGCCGAGTCCCTCGATGGTCAGGATGGCCGGGGCGGGTTGGTTCATCGTCCCTTCAGCCTCGGGTTCAGCGCGTCGTTCAATCCCTGCCCGACCAGCGAAACCGCGAGAACCGTGACGAGGATGGCGATGCCGGGGATCGCCGAGACGTACCACTGCACCCGCAGCACGTCGCGGCCGAGGCCGATCAGGTTGCCCCACGAGGCGACGTTGGGATCAGAGAGGCGGAGAAACGCCAGCGCGCTTTCGAGTAGGATCGCGACCGCCATGATGACGCTGGCGTAGACGATGATCGGCGGCAGGGCATTGGGCAGGATCTCGCCGAGGATCAGCTGAATATCCTTCATGCCCAAGGTGCGCCCCGCCTGCACGAATTCCCGGTTGCGCAGCGAGAGAAACTCGGCGCGCGTCAGCCGGGCCGGCGCCGGCCACGACACCACGCCGACGGCAATGGTGAC
>JAUXWH010000188.1 GCA_030681365.1 Bradyrhizobium sp. | reverse complement strand
GCAGCAGGGCATCTTCCATTTCCGCAAATTCGGCGCCGACATCTTCGTGGTCGACATGCTCGGCGTGCTGGTGCTGCGCGAAATCGGCGTGCTGCTGGTGGCGATCATGGTGGCGGGCCGCTCCGGCAGCGCCTACACCGCCGAACTCGGCTCGATGAAGATGCGCGAGGAGATCGACGCGCTGCGCACCATGGGGTTCGATCCGATCGAGGTGCTGATCCTGCCGCGCATGCTGGCGCTGGTGCTGGCGCTGCCGATCCTGGCCTTTCTCGGCGCGATGGCCGCATTGTATGGCGGCGGGCTGGTGGCGTGGCTCTATGGCGGGGTCGAGCCGGAAGCCTTCCTGCTGCGCCTGCGCGACGCGATCTCGATCGACCATTTTATCGTCGGCATCATCAAGGCGCCTGTGATGGCGGCGGTGATCGGCATCGTCGCCTGCGTCGAGGGGCTCGCGGTGCAGGGCAGTGCCGAATCGCTCGGACAGCACACGACATCGTCCGTCGTGAAGGGAATCTTCTTCGTCATCGTGATGGACGGGGTGTTCGCGATCTTCTTCGCATCGATCGGAATGTGACGATGGCGCTGCAACCTTCCGACAACATCATCCGGGTGCGCGATATCACCGTGCAGTTCGGCAAGAACCGCATCCTCGACGGACTCAATCTCGACGTGAAGCGCGGCGAGATTCTGGGCTTTGTCGGCCCCTCGGGGGCCGGCAAGAGCGTGCTGACGCGCACCATCATCGGGCTCGTCCCCAAGGTCTCGGGCAGCATCGAAGTGTTCGGCGTCGATCTCGATGCCGCCGACGCCAAGGCGCGGCGCGGCGTCGAGCGGCGCTGGGGTGTCTTGTTCCAGCAGGGCGCGCTGTTCTCCTCGTTGACGGTGCGGCAGAACATCCAGTTTCCGGTGCGCGAATATCTCAGCCTGTCGCAGCGGCTGATGGACGAGATCACCATCGCCAAGCTCGGCATGGTGGGCCTGAAGCCCGAGGTGGCCGACCGGTTTCCCTCGGAACTGTCGGGCGGCATGATCAAGCGCGTGGCGCTGGCGCGCGCGCTGGCGCTCGATCCGGAACTGGTGTTCCTGGACGAGCCGACCTCCGGCCTCGATCCGATCGGCGCCGGCGATTTCGACGAACTGGTCCGCACCCTGCAGCGCACTTTGGGCCTGACCGTTTTCATGGTAACCCACGATCTCGACAGCCTTTATACGGCTTGCGACCGGATCGCGGTGTTAGGGAACGGTAAGATCATTGCGGCAGGATCGGTTGCCGACATGCAGGCCTCGCAACATCCCTGGCTGAGGCAATATTTCCACGGCAAGCGGGCCCGCGCCGTCATGGGCTAGCGCATGATCCTCGAAGAGTGGGTCCGGGTCTTCGGAACAGATCATGCTCAAACAACTAGACAAACGACGACTCTGACGCAGCGCAGCTGGGCCAGAGCCTGGTACGGAGTTATTTGATGGAAACGCGGGCGAACTACGTCCTGATCGGAGCCTTCACGCTGGCGGTAATAGCCGCAGCGTTCGGCTTTGTGCTGTGGTTTCAGAGCCTGCACACCACCAAGGCGCGCAGCCCGATCCGGATCGTGTTCGAAGGCCCGGCCTCCGGCCTGCGCAACGGCGGCAGCGTCAATTTCAACGGTATCCGGATAGGCGAGGTCATCTCGGTGAAACTGGATAACCCGCGTCGAGTCGTCGCACTCGCCATGGTCGAGAACAAGGCGCCGATCCGCAAGGACACCTTGGTCGGGCTCGAATTCCAGGGGCTGACCGGCGTGGCGGCGATCTCGCTGAAGGGCGGCGAAGAGGCCGCGCCCGCCGTTCCGCTCGATGAGGACGGCATTCCGGTCCTGACCGCCGATCCGAGCGCGTTGCAGGACGTCACCGAGGCGATCCGCGCCACGCTGCAGAACGTCAACCGGATCGTCGCCGACAACCAGGAATCGGTCAAAAACTCGCTGCGCAACCTGGAAACTTTTACGGGCGCGCTGGCCCGCAATTCGGAAAAAATCGACAACGTCATGCTCAAGGTCGACGGCGTGATGGGCAAGGCCGACAGCCTGATGCTGGGCCTGAACACCATCGCGGGCGGCGATTCCGGCGGCGAGCTTTCGGCGATGGTGAAGGCGATCAAGGATCTCGCCGAAGACTTCGACAAGCGCTCCGGCCTCTTGATGGCCGATGGCCGCAGGACGCTCGGCGACATCAGCCGGGCCGTGAACAACCTCGACCGCAACCCGACGCGGCTTTTGTTCGGCGCCGGCAGTTCGAGCGCGCCGCCAGAGCCGCCGAGGCCGCCGGCCCCCGGGCCTCGCAGGGCGCGGTAGGCGATACCGTATTGCCGACGATCGGCTGTAGGGCGGATTAATCCGCCGTTTTTACCAGCGTGAACGATGCCAAACCACCGTCGCGCATACGTACGCGGAGGGTGCTGGTTCTTCACGGTCAATCTTCTTGAGCGTCGGAACACCCTGCTCGTCGATTGCGTGGATGCGCTCCGCGTTGCCGTAGCGGACACACGCAGGCGATACCCTTTCGAAATTGACGCTGTAGTTGTTCTGCCAGATCATATCCATGCGGTGTGGACCCTGCCACCTGGAGATGCCGACTTTTCCGTGCGCTGGCGATTGATCAAGTCGCGATTCGCGCGCGCGTTGCCGATGGGAGAACGCCTGAGCGAAGTGCGCAAGGCTCGTGGTGAGCGCGGCATCTGGCAGCGACGATTTTGGGAGCATCTCATCAGAGATGAAGCAGATTACGCCCGTCACGTTGAATATTGCTACATCAATCCGGTGAAACACGGCTTGGTGACAAAGGTCAGCGATTGGCCGCATTCGTCGTTTCATCGGGATGTGCGCGCAGGAATTGTCCCGGAAGATTGGGCAGGTGAGGTTGATATGATCGGCGAGTTCGGCGAGCTGACGTAAACGCCGGTTGGCGCGGATATGGCGGCGGATTACGCTTCGCTAATCCGCCCTACAAGAGGTCCTGAGCGGCAGCCTGTTTCCCAAAACAAAATGGAGGCCGTGAGGCCTCCATTTCTATTCGCTACTCGCTATTCGCAAGCCTTACCCCAGCCGTCCCGCCGCGTGCGCGAGCAGGGTGTAGACCAGCCCGGTTTCCGAGGTGAGGTGGCTGCGCAGCATCGCCGGGCCGCGCTCGTCGCGGGCGACCTCGTCGAGCAGCCGCTCGAATTCGGTGATGTAGCGGTCCACCGTCTGCTTGAAGCTGCGGTCGGCGCGGTATTTGCGGGCGACCTCGTCGAAGGCCTTCTGGCCGGCCGGCGTGTAGAGCCGTTTTGTGAAGGCCTTGCTCTCGCCGCGCTGATAGCGGTCCCACATCTCGGCGGCGAGATTGCGATCCATCAGGCGGCCGATGTCGAGCGACAGCGACGCCAGCGGGTTGTCGCTCGCTGCCGGCTGCGCCGGGGCGGGGCGGCGCGGCGCCTGGGCGGGGCCGGCGGCATCGGTGCGGTTCAACAGGTCGGACAGCCAGCCGTCGCGGCCCTGGTCGGAACTGGCCGGGCTGACCGGCGGCGCTTCGGTGCGCCGCGGGGCGGGCCCGCCGAGGTCCGGCGGTGGCAGGGTCGATGCGGCGCTGCCGCCCATGCGCGGCGCGGCGCGCGACTGGCTGCCGGCGGCGACCAGCATCGGCTCTTCCTCGCGCTGCACGCTGGCGCGGCCGCTAGCGACCACGTCGAGGCCGCGGCCATGATGGGCCACGATCCGGTTCAGTTCGGCCAATGCCTCGATCTGGTCGACGATCACCTTGCGCATCTGCGCGGTGCTTTCGGCGGCCTCCTGCGGCATTTCTAGCACGCCGCGGCGCAGCTCGTTGCGGGTGGCTTCGAGCTCGTGATGCATTTCCGACGCCATCTGCTTCATGCTCGCCACCATGTTGGCGAACTTGTCGGCGGACTGCTTGAACATCGCGTCGGCTTCCTGCGTGCCCTGCTGATAGAGCTCGCTCATGGCTTCCGCCGTCAGCCTGCGCTCTTCCTCGGCCGTGGCCCTGACCGCCTCGAACTGACGGCTGATGGCGGCCGAACCCGCGCCTGCGGTTTCAGCAACCACCCGCGCGATGTCGCGGGCGCGCTCTTCGGCGGCCGCCAGCGATTCATCCAGCAGGCTGGTGAAGCGCGACAGCCGCTGATCGAGATCGGCGGTGCGCAGGTCGACGGTGGTGACCAGCGATTCCAGCGCCGTCTTGCGCTCGGCGACGGAGGCGGTGGTGGAGCGGTTGCTTTGCTCGACCACAGCCGCGGCCTCGACCAGGGCCTGGCCGTGGCGCTCGAACTGGCTGGACAGCGAACCGAGGTCCTCCAGCGCCTTCGAGGTCTTGGTATTGAAGACGCTGAGCTGGTCTTCCAGCGTCTGGGTGGCGACGCCGTTGCGCGAGGTGACGTCGTTCATGGTGGACACGAAGTCGGCCACGCGGGTCACCAAAGCGCGCTCCAGCGAGTTGAGGTTGTCATGCGCGCCGGTCAGCACTTCCTGCAGCAGGATGTTGCCTTCACGCAGCCGCTCGAACAGGGCGACGGTGTCGGTGCGCAGGATCTTGCTGGTCTCCTGCATTTCGGTGACGGCCGCGATCGATACCTG
>JAUXWH010000094.1 GCA_030681365.1 Bradyrhizobium sp. | reverse complement strand
CGAAATTCTCGCTCGACGCCAAGAGCGAGCCGCCGAAATTCGGCATCGGCCTCAAGGAAGTCTGGCAGATCGATCCGGCCAAACACCGGAAGGGGCTGATCCAGCACTCGTTCGGCTGGCCGCTCAACAATTCGACCGGCGGCGGCTCGTTCCTCTATCACTATGACGACAATCTGGTGGCGGTCGGCTTCGTCGTGCATCTCAATTACGACGATCCGTATCTGTCGCCGTTCGATGAATTCCAGCGCTTCAAGACCCATCCCGCGATCCGCACGCTGTTCGAAGGCGGCAAGCGGCTCGCCTACGGCGCGCGCGCCATCACCGAGGGTGGCTACCAGTCGGTGCCGCGACTGACCTTCGCCGGCGGCGCGCTGGTCGGCTGCGCCGCGGGGTTCGTCAACGTGCCGCGCATCAAGGGCGTGCACAACGCGATGGGCACCGGCATGCAGGCGGCGGAACACGTCGCAGCTGCCCTCGGCGCCGGCCGCGCCAATGACGAACTGGTCGAATACGAGAATTCATGGCGCGACTCCGCCGTGGGCAAGGACCTGCACCGGGTCCGCAACGTCAAGCCGCTGTGGTCGAAGTTCGGCACCATCATCGGCGTCGGCCTCGGCGGCATCGACATGTGGTGCAACACGCTGGGCTTCTCGCTGTTCGGAACCCAGTCGCACGCCAAGCCCGACCGCAAGACGCTCGACCCGGCCAAGGCGCATGCGCCGATCCCGGCGCCCAAGCCCGACGGCAAGCTCACCTTCGACAAGCTTTCGTCAGTGTTCATGTCCAATACGAATCACGAGGAAGACCAGCCGGTTCACCTCAAGGTCGCCGACATGAACCTGCAGAAGACATCCGAGCACGACGTCTATGCCGGTCCGTCCAACCGCTATTGCCCGGCCGGCGTCTATGAATGGGTCGAGGAGGCGTCAGGTCCCCGCTTCCAGATCAACGCCCAGAATTGCGTCCATTGCAAAACCTGCGACGTCAAGGATCCGAACGGCAACATCACCTGGGTTCCGCCGGAGGGCGGCGGCGGCCCGAATTACGAGGCGATGTGACCACGATTGCGTGAGCCGGCGGCCCAAAGCCAGGCCGGGACAGGCGAAGCCGCGGCCCCCGGTCACGATACCGCCACACTGCAAGCGTTTTCAGGCCCTGTTGGTCGGGAAGCTGGCCGGTCGGCGATTACCGGAGCTTTCCCGCCGGGCGATTCGCCGCCCTGTATCCTTGCGGTTCAACGCCAAACGCGGCATTGTTGCCTGCCTTGATGCCGCCGGCTGGGTTCGCATCCGAGACGATCCTTGAAATCCCTGGAGCTAGGCAAACCCTGATGTTTTCCATTCGTTTCAATCGCCGGATCCTCGCCGCTGTCGCCTTCGCCGCGCTGGCCGCGACCACGCTGGCGACGCCTGGTTCGCTGTCGGCGCAGACGCCGGATCACACCGCCGGCACGTCGGCCCAGTTCCCGACCAAGAGCGACCTCAAGTCGCTGACCAAGTCGGGCAGCTATCTGGCCGCCCGTCACGCCAGCGTGGAGCGCGACGCCTCCTCGGCCGCGGCGTTCTACCGCGCGGCGCTGCGCGGCGATCCCAAGAACAACGAACTGCTCGATCGGGCCTTCATCGCCTCGCTCGCGGATGGCAGCATCGACGAGGCGGTCAAGCTCGCCGACCGGATTCTGACGATCGACAAGTCCAACCGCGTGGCCCGCCTCGTGGTCGGCGTGCGCGATCTGAAAATGAAGAAATATGCCGCGGCGCAGCTCAACATCAATCAGTCGATCCGCGGACCGATCACCGACCTGGTGGCGACGCTGGTGTCGGGCTGGGCCAGCTACGGCGCCGGCGATACCAAAGCGGCGGTCGCCAACATCGACAAGCTGACCGGTCCGGAGTGGTATCCGATCTTCAAGGACCTGCATTCCGGCATGATACAGGAGCTCGCGGGCAAGGAAAAAGACGCCGGCATGCGTCTGGAGCGCGCCTACAAGCTCGACGATTCCATGCTGCGGGTGGCCGACGCCTATGCGCGCTGGCTGTCGCGCGGCAAGGACCCGGCGGCGGCCACCGCCGTCTACGCGGCATTCGACAAGAAGCTGGCGCGGCATCCGCTGGTGCAGGAAGGCCTGCGCGAAACCAGGGCCGGCAAGAAACTGCCGCCGCTGGTGGACTCGCCGCAGAGCGGCGCCGCCGAGGCGCTGTACGGTATCGGCGCCACGCTGACCCGCCGCGGCGGCGAGGATCTCGCGCTGGTCTATCTGCAGCTCTCGCTCTATCTCGCCCCCAATCATCCGCTGGCACTGCTGTCGCTGGCCGATCTCTACGAGTCGGTGAA
>JAUXWH010000080.1 GCA_030681365.1 Bradyrhizobium sp. | reverse complement strand
GTCACCAACCTGGCCTCCCGGCTGTGCGACGAAGCCAAGGCCGGCCAGATCGTGGTCAGCCAGCGCGTGTTCGGCATGGTCGAGCCATGGGCCGAGGGAAGGCAGCTGGAGGACCTGACGCTGAAGGGATTCAACCATCCGATCCTGGCGGTGGAAATTTTGCGCTGGCGCGGGGAGGATGAGGTGGTGGAGGCCGAGGCCGAGCCGGCCGAGGCGCCGCGAAGGCGGCAGCAGCCGTTGTAGGCTGGGGATCGCGGGCGGGACGTGGCGCAGCGTATGCCGGGGGCCGCCTCAACAAAAAATGTCGAAATCAACCCCATGTACAGAATGGGTAGACGGGCGGGGCTCGTTCCGACACAAGATTTAGTGGGTCAGGCCGCGTTCACGCAGCACTCGTGCAGACTGCAGGACTACCATCGGGGTTGGTGGCATGGCTCTTACCAAACCAGTCATAGAACTCATTCTTCAACGTCGGCGGTGCTCGATGCCCGCCGCTTTCGCGTGACCGGCTCGCGATCAAGAAGGACGGATTTCGCCAAATGTGCTGATCAGCTACGGCCGTCAAGAGAACGACGCCCGCCATGTATCGGGACGCAAGTGGAGCATTTTATCAAGAGGAGGCGCGATCTTGAAAATGCGTGGTCTCTGAGCGAATGAATGCACACGATACAAGCGCCACGAATCCGAAGAAGCTGACGCCGTCTGGCGTTCATTCTCGGAAAGAAAGAATGGCGTTCTAGCTGCTCCATTTGTCGTTTTAACTTCGATTAGACGCTCTCGGCCATCGGGCTCGAAGGAAAGAATATCGTATCCTGCGCCATCATCGTCCGCCGACACCCATCTTACTTTCTTCAAAAGATCGGGCCGCTGGAATTTTTCGAGCTTCTTCTTTTCAATCTCCAAGACAAATTCCTCACCCGCTTGTCCCAACGATCGGTTGCGGAGATCGCGTTCCACAGGATCGAATTTCTGCGAGTACTTTGGGAGGCATTTGTTGATAGGTTACATCTGCATTCGATGAAAGGTATCGATCAATCGCGCCAAAGATCGAAGCCTGATAATTTCGTTTCGGTTTGTAACCGAAGATCCACGGCCAATTCATTTCCTCCAAACAGCCGATATATTTTGATGCTTGGACTCCACGGATCGATGCGTTCGTCCGATCTGTTCCATGAGCACGGCGCTATGGTGCGATTTGACATACGGCTGATGAGACAGCTCAGCCCGCAACATCGAAAAATAATCGGCGACAATGGCATCGAGCTCATCATCGTTCCACGGTTTTCCGAATTTGCCTTCGTCAGCCATTCTGCCGCACTTCGTTGGGCCCGAAGTTGCTTGGTGCCGGTTCCGCGTAGCATTTGAAGTCGACGTTGACACCTAACATCATTTGCCGGCCCAAGTCCGAAATCATCTTCGTTCGAATATTGCCCAATATTCCGATATCGCTAAACACACCGGGTTGGCTTGCCCCCTAACTAGCCTGCTTACATCAAGGCTCCGGAAGCAGGTCACCCCAAGCGGGGCGAGGTGGTTGAACGCCCGCGTCGGTTCTGAATACACATGATATAGGTGTTAGCTCGCTTCAACCTTGCCGCTTGGCCCGCCAGCCCCCGTTCTGATATCCATACCCCCCGAACCGGGATCGTATTGCCGATGAATCATTTCCCCCTCCTCCTCGCTGCCCTCCTCCTTCTCGCCTCCCCCGCGCTCGCCGCGGACGAGCCGCCCGAGACCCCTCCGAAGGGCGCCGCGGTCACCGTGTTCAAGGCGGCGAAGGCCTGCTTCGACAATATCGTCGACGTTTCCGGCATCCTGATCCCGCGGGAGGAGACGATGGTGCGCTCGGAGCGGCCGGGGCTGAAGGTGGCGGAGGTGCTGGCGGAGCCCGGCGATACCGTCACGGCCGGGCAGCTTTTGGCCCGGCTGTCGCTGCCCGAGGGCGGGCTGACGCTGGTGGCGGCGCCGATCGCGGGGCTGGTGTCGAACTCCACGGCGGTGATCGGCGCGGTGGCCGGGGCCAAGGGCGAGGCGCTGTTTACCATCATCGCGCGCAGCGAATTCGACCTGGTCGGCATGGTGCCGGTGGACGATATTTCCAAGCTCGCGGTCAACCAGACCGCGCAGATCAAGATCATCGGCGCCGGCGAGGTCGAAGGCAAGGTGCGCCGGGTAGCCTCGACCATCGAGCCCAACAGCCAGCTCGGCCAGGTCTTCATCTCGATCACCCAGCCGCGGCGGCTTTTGGTGAATTCGTCCGCCCGGGCGCTGATCAAGACCGGGCAGAGCTGCGGCATCTCGGTGCCGCTGACCGCGATCCTCTACAGCTCCGCCGGCACCGTGGTGCAGGTGGTGCGGCGGGGGCGGGTCGAGACCAAACAGGTCGAGGTCGGGCTGATGTCGGGCGGCCATGTCGAAATCCGCCAGGGCATCGAGGAAGGCGAAACCGTGGTGGCGCGCGCGGGCGCGCTGCTGCGCGAAGGCGATCCGGTGCGGCCGGTGACGGCGAGCGTCGGTGTGAAGAAGTAAGGACGGATTTGCATCGCGAGCTCCTTCGCCTCTCCCATCGGGAGAGGTCGAATTTTGAGCGCAGCGAGAAATTCGGGTGAGGGGTTTTAAACCCCATCGATAGACTTGAACCCCTCACCCGCCGCGCATCTGACGATGCGCGTCGACCTCTCCCGATGGGAGAGGTGAAGAGACCAATTCACAATGTATCAGCAAGAAAGACGTGGATGGCCGGGTCAAGCCCGGCCATGACCGAGAGTCTTGTGAGCTGACTGCGTTCGCAGGGACGACGAAAGTGTTAGCTGCCCGCCTTGTCGCCGACGGCGGCGAAGCTGACGTCTTCCGGGAGCGAGGAGGATACCGAGGGCACCTGCTCGCCGTCGGTGGCGCGGGAGATGGCGATGCGGGTCCTGTTGAAGGCGGCCTCGATGCCGGCGAGCTGCGGCTTGAGCTCCTTGAGCAGCTCGGTCATCAGCACGCTGTGGGCGCCTTTGGAATCGTCGGCGACCTTGCCCGGCGAGGCCGAGGTCAGGATCAGCGCATTGTCGGGGGCGGCGATCGGGGCGAGGCCGTGGGAATAGGCGCGGAAGCGGCGCTCCCAGGGATTGCGCCTGCTGGCGTCGACCACGACCAGCTTGGCGCGGGCGCCCTTTTCGCTGACGGCGTCCAGCACCGATTCAATGCTGACGCCTTCGCGCCGCACGTCGGCTTCCTTCCAGATTTTGGCGTCGACCGGGATCATGTAGCTCTCGCGGCGGGCCTGCACGCCATAGCCGCCGAAGAACAGCATCACCACGCTGTCCGGCTTGACCCTGGCCTGCAGCCGGGCGACGGCGCGGTGCATGTCGTCCTTGCTGGCGTCCTCGACGACATCGACGTCGAAGCCGCTGCTGCGCAGTTTGGCGGTGAGCGCGCGGGCGTCGTTGATCGGCTGCGCCAGCGGCGCGTTGGCGTCGGGATAATGGCCGTTGCCGATCACCAGCGCGATCTTCGAACCTTTGGCAGCCCCCTTGGCAGAACCTTCGGCAACACCGGCTTCGCCCGGCGCGAAGGCGATCGCCCTGGCGGCATCGAGCGCGCGCTTGTTCAGCGCGGCGTGGGCACCCAATCCCAGCGACACCGTGGCCACCAGCACGGCGGCAATGGTGAGGCTGCGGCGGGAGATGCTGATCTGCCAGAACTTCATCGCGGTTCATTCCCGGTCACCGGCACAGGCGCGCTCCATTAGTCGCGTCAACGCCGATTAGGTTTGAGGGGTTGCATGGCGGTATGCCGCCCAATTGCGCGCAATTTGCGGCATCGCAACAAAGAAAGCTTTAACCCGCCGGCGCTTCATCGGCAACCTCGTTTGGCGAATGCGGCCCCGCGGCCCACGCGGGGGAGAATTCACTTGATATTACAGAGTCTTACAGGGGTACCTCGCGCCGCTTTTGCGGGCGCCAGATGACGCCGAAAGCGGCGGTTTTGCCGTGACCTCGGTCACATATGTAATCCTTTTGTATTCCCCGGGTTTTCGTGTCATTTTTCAAGGGCTTATAGGGTTGGGGAATTTGGCCGGTTTCGCGGTTTCGACGCGGCCTGGCGGAACGTGCGTCGGCGCGGCTGGGCAGAAACTGCATGACATTTCACCGCATCGCCGGGGCCGCCTACCGCGCATTGACGGCAGCCAAGGACGGCCCGTCGCTGTACGACGTCTGCGATCCCCTGCTGTTGAAATACGCCGGCGGCGATCCGCATCTCGGCAAGTTCTATCGCACCGCGCTGGGCAATCCGGCGCTGCGGCCGCTGCTGCGGCGGACCGGGCTTGCCGAACTGCGCGACGAGCCGAGATTGCATCGCCTGCGCGAGGCGCTCGGCCAGGCGCGCGACCATGCCGAGCCGGACTGGGCCGCGATCGGTGCGCCGGTGGCGGATCTGCTCGATACCATCGAGCTGGCGCATCCGCGGCCGCCGGCGGAGCCTTTCCCGGCCTCGGCGCCCGCGCCTGATATCCCGCAGATCGAGAGCGTGATCCGCGGCTGCGCCGCGCATCTCTTGAAATCCTTCCGTCGCAACGGGTTCATCCCGACCTATGCCGCCTTCAACCTGATCGGCGACGCCGATCTGCGCGGCCGCGAGCTGCTGATGGCGCTGACGGGCCTGAATTCGCGCGGCTACAAGAATTCGACGCTGCTGTTCAATCTGGCGCGGGTGTTCATCGCGCGCTCGCCGGCCCGCGCGCTGATCAACCCGCCGTGGCGGGGCATCGCCGAGCCGATGTGGGAGCCGATGCAGATCCGCCACCGCTCGGCCTATTACGACGCGTTCTTCACCGAGGCGCTGCTGAGCTTTGCCGAGACCGGCCTGGCCTCGCCCGACGAAGCCGCCGCCTCGCGCCGCGCGATATCGGACATGGTGGATTTCTGCCTCACCACCAGCGCCGAGGACGTGCCCTCGCATGACGGCGCCACCGTCCGCGTCATCACCGCGCTGGCGCCGCTGCCGCATCCGCGCTTTTCGAAGTTCTTCGCCCAGATCAAGCAGGACCTCGGCTTCGGCATCTACGTGCCGGACTGCGACACCACCGCCTGCTCGTTCTCGGCGGCGACCCAGGCCGGCTCGACCGACCCGATCCTCGACCAGCCGCTGCTCGATTTCTACGCCGGCTACCAGGTGGCGGAGGGCGTCAACGAGCCCAAGGTGACGGTGCCGCTCAACGACAACATCGATTACGAGGGCGGCGTCGTCACCTGGATCGACAACCTCAAGGGCGAGCGGCCGTTCGGCAACGATCTCGATCCGACGCTCAACCTCGACATTCTCGAAGTCAGTTTTCGCAATTTTTCGCGGTGGAAGGTTTGCGAGACCCCGGCGCGATTGCAGACCGTGCACCGCATCATCGGCTTCCAGAAGCGGCTGGTGCTGAGCGGCGCCTTCACCAATCCGCGCTCGCATATCTATTATCTGCCGGAGCTCTATTGCGCCTATTTCGGCCGCTGCTACGCCGCCTTCATCGCGCTGCCGAGGGCCGCCCAGGCCGCGCTCGATCCCGACGGCACGTTCGAGATCATCCGGACCAGGGTACTGGCCTATGTGCAGACCGAACTGATCGCGCACGAGATGAACGCGTTCGACGCCGCGCTGGCGCTGATCGCGCTCGGCCATCTCGGCGCCTCGCCAGCGGCCTTCGCGCCGGCGCTGCATTGCATCGTCCGCAGCCTTGGCGAAGGCGGCCGGCACGGGCCGTTCAAGGCCTATGAGTGGAACAAGATGAAGACCCCGACCCGGATCCTGGTCGGCGGCCCCGAAGTCACCTCCGCCTTCGTGCTGATGGGCCTAGCCCTGGCGCGCCGCGCGATGATGGCGGGAAAGTAGGGTGGGCAAAGGCGCCCTTCGCGCCGTGCCCACCATCATTTGCGCGGAGGAAGGATGGTGGGCACGGCGCAAGCGCGCCTTTGCCCACCCTACGAAGCAGTACATCGCGTTAAGTTGAAAAACCCCGCGCTGGTGCGCCAGCCCAATCCGCACCACAATCGCGGTGCCTGATTAGCCGATTCCTCATGGT
>JAUXWH010000078.1 GCA_030681365.1 Bradyrhizobium sp. | reverse complement strand
TGGTGTGAAGCCAATGCGGTCGACTACATCTTTGGTCTGGCGAGGAACGCCCGCCTCAAGGACATGATTGCGGCCGAGCTTGGCGAAGCCCAACAGGAGAGCCAACAAACCGGCAAGCCGGCACGCCGCTTCAAGGACTTTGGCTGGTCGACGCTCAAGAGCTGGAGCCGCGAGCGGCGCGTCATTGCCAAGGCGGAGTGGACCAGGGGCGAAGAAAACCCGCGCTTCATCGTCACGACGCTGACCGAAGGCGACGGCCGCTATCTCTACGAGGATATCTATTGCGCCCGCGGCGAAATGGAGAACCGGATCAAGGAGTGCCAGATTGACCTTTTTGCCGACCGCACCTCGACCGCCACCATGGCGGCCAACCAGCTTCGCCTGTGGTTTGCCTCGATGGCTTACGTCCTGATCGAGGGTACCCGTCGGCTGGCTCTGCAGGCCACCGATCTCGCCGACGCCACCTGCGGCACCATCCGCCGCAAGCTGTTCAAGATCGGCGCCCTCGTCACCATCAGCGTTCGTCGGATCAAGTTCGCAATGGCCTCCGGCTGTCCATACAAGGCCGTCCTCGCCACGGCGCATCGTGCCCTCGATAGCACCTGAGCCGACAACGGCCCGCCGACAGCACCAATGTAAGCGCAAGCCGATGCCGCGCGCCCGTCTCCACCCGCAGGCCGTGCAATCTCGGCCCCCGAGACTCGCCCCGCGCGAGTTCTGTGATCGGAGCAGACCGCAAACACAAAATCAGCCCGAAAACGGCTCCCGGTAGCCCAAACCGCTACCTCGCGATTGGCGGTGTGAGATATCCGGGTTAGCCCGCCTTTTTCGACCGGGCCGGCGCGCGCGCCGGTTTCTCGGCTTTCTTCAGACCCTGCTTCGGATCTTGCTTCGGCTCCTGCCTGGCCGCGCGCTGGCCGCTGCCGCTGATCGGCAGCAGCATCTCGCGCTGGCCGGCGGCGACCTTGCGCGGCTTCTTGCCCTTGGCCTTGCCGGTGGCTTTGGCGGCGGCCGGAGCGGGTTGTTTCTCGCTGGCGAGGCTGCGCTTCAGCGCGTCCATCAGGTTGATGACGTTGCCACTCGATTTCGGCGCGGCCTTCGCTGCGATGGGCAGGCCGTTGCGCTTCTGATTGATCAGCTCGATCAGCGCGGATTCGTAGCGGTCCTCGAACTGGTCGGGGTCGAATGAGCCGGATTTCTGTTCGACGATATGTTTGGCGAGATCCAGCATGTCCCTGGTGATCTTCACATCCTGGATGTCCTCGAAATATTCCTTCTCGCTGCGCACCTCGTAGGGGTAGCGCAGCAGCGTGCCCATCAAGCCCTTGTCGAGCGGCTCCAGCGCGATGATGTGTTCGCGATTGGTCAGCACCAGGCGGCCGATCGCAACCTTGTTCATGCTGCGGATGGTTTCGCGGATCACGGCGAAGGCGTCATGGCCGACCTTGCCGTCGGGCACGAGATAATAGGGGCGGATGAGATAGCGGTTGTCGATATCGGTTTTCGGAACGAACTCGTCGATCTCGATGGTTCTGGTCGATTCCAGCGCGATGTCGTCGAGTTCGTCCTTCGACACCTCGATATAGGTGTCGGTATCGATCTTGTAGCCCTTCATGATGTCTTCGGCGGCGACTTCCTCGCCGGTATCGGCATCGACCTTGGCGTATTTGATGCGGTGGCCGGTCTTGCGGTTGATCTGGTTGAAGGAGACCTTTTCGGTATCCGACGTCGCCGGATACAGGGCGACCGGGCAGGTCACGAGCGAAAGGCGCAAGAAGCCTTTCCAGTTGGCGCGGGGGGCCATGGGATACTCCGAAAACGCAACGGACCAAGGATCAAGGATACCACCGGGAGACCCGGTTTCAAGCCGACGGGGCCGGGAATCTCCGAACGGCGTTAACCGGGATGGGGAGGGATGGTTGCATCGGAGCGGGCAGGGGTCGCGCGGCGGTCCGCGCCTGACACGTGGTGCGGCGTTCTGGCAGCGCAGGCTCGAATCCAGGAACCTGATCCGACACCAAGCGTTGCTTTCGGGATATGACGCCGCAATGGCTTTCTTTTCGGGACCCCAGGAGCGCACCCATGGCAACGAAAGATCGCGACCAGATCGTGGAGACCGCGAGGGAAGCCCGTGGTGCCGAGCCGGGGCCGTCGGTGCTTGCTCTCCTCACGATTTCGACCGGACTCGCGGTGCTGATCCTCGGCGTGGTCTGGTTCGTTTTCTTCCGCACCTGAGCGGCGCTGGACTGTGACCGACCGCACTCTGGCGAGCGTTCCGTGCAAGGGACCGCGCCTGCTTTAAGGTCTCCAGAGGCGGGGCGGGGTGCAGCAGCCGGCCGGCTCCCGGCGGTCGATGCGATTGTGGAGAGTCGACGCCGGTGTGAAGAAAAAATAATAATGCGAATCGCTTGCTGTTCATCCGGCATTCACGCCGCAACGCCTCATCTGGATGGCGGCGATCTTGCCGGGATATATTTGGGGGAAGACCAGCTTGCGTCTGCTCGTCGTTGAAGACGACCCGGATCTCAACCGTCAGCTGACGACGGCACTGAGCGATGCCGGCTATGTGGTCGACCGCGCTTTCGACGGCGAGGAGGGGCACTTCCTTGGCGACAGTGAGCCCTATGACGCGGTCGTGCTCGACATCGGCCTGCCGAAAATGGACGGCATTTCGGTGCTGGAGGCGTGGCGCCGCAACGGCCGCATCATGCCGGTCCTGATCCTCACCGCGCGCGACCGCTGGAGCGACAAGGTGCAGGGTTTTGACGCCGGCGCCGACGACTATGTGGCAAAGCCGTTTCACCTCGAGGAAGTGCTGGCCCGGATCCGCGCGCTGCTGCGCCGCTCCGCCGGCCACGCCCAGTCCGAACTGACCTGCGGACCGGTGTCGCTGGATACCAGGACGGGCCGGGTCAGCGTATCCGGCAATCCGATCAAGATGACCTCGCACGAATACCGCCTGCTGGCCTATCTGATGCACCATACCGGGCGCGTGGTCTCGCGCACCGAGCTGGTCGAGCACCTCTACGATCAGGATTTCGACCGCGACTCCAATACCATCGAAGTGTTCGTCGGGCGCATCCGCAAGAAACTGGACGTCGATATCATCCAGACCGTGCGGGGGCTCGGCTATCTCCTGACGCCGCCCGCCCCGGAGGCCTGATCAAAGGTGTTGATCAGGCCTCCGGCTTGCGCTCTGGTCCGGGCATGATCCTGTCCGAAAACCGGTATCCGTCGCTCGGGGCGTGTCCAGGGGACCTGTATTTCGCCCCGTGTTTCAATCTGCGTTTCGGGATGACGTCCTGATGCGCGGCAGCTCGCTCGCCACCCGGCTGTTCCTGTCGGCGACCGCCTGGGTGGTGGTGATCCTGCTCCTCACCGGCATCGTGCTGTCGTCGGTCTACCGCGACGCGACCGAGCGCGCGTTCGACCGCCGTCTCAATCTCTATCTGCGCACCATCATCGCGGAAGTGGCGACGCCGGAAAGCAAGCCCGATCAGCTCCAGTCGCTCGGCGAGCCGCTGTTCGAACTGCCTTTGTCCGGCTGGTATTGGCAGATCGCGCGCGCCGACGGCGACAAGCCCGAGCTGCGCGCGTCGCGCTCGCTGTGGGACAAGAAGCTGCCGAAGCTCGAAGAGCATGGCGCCGAGTTGACCGCGGCCGGCGTCCGCCTCGGCTATGTCGATGGCCCCGAGGGCCAGAAGTTGCGGATGGTGGAACGGCCGGTCGACCTCGGCATCGACGGCAAGTTCCTGGTCAGCGTGGCCGGCGATGCCACGGAGATTTTCGACGAAACCCGCAGCTTCGATTACTACCTCGGCAGCACCTTCACCGCCTTGTCGATCGTGCTGGTGCTGACCACTATCTTCCAGGTCCGCTTCGGGCTTGCGCCGCTGAAGCGCATTTCGGAAAAGATCGCCGATGTCCGCTCCGGCCGCGCCGAGCGGCTCGAAGGCGAGTTCCCGGTGGAGATCGCGCCGCTGGCGCGGGAGACCAACGCGCTGATCGACGCCAACCGGGAAATCGTCGAGCGCGCCCGCACCCATGTCGGCAATCTCGCGCATGCCATCAAGACGCCGCTGTCGGTCATCGTCAACGAAGCCTCCGCGCGCGGCGCCGACCCATTCGCGGCCAAGGTGCTGGAGCAGGCCGCCATCATGCGCGACCAGGTCGCGCACCATCTGGAGCGCGCCCGCATCGCCGCGCGGCTGACCGTGATCGGCACCGTCACCGAGGTCGCGCCTGCGATCGAGGCGCTGCGCCGGACCATGGAGAAGATCCATCGGGATCGCGACATCGCCATCGGCGTCAAGGCCGACGCAAGTGCGAAGTTCCGCGGCGAACGGCAGGACTTCGAGGAGATGGCCGGAAATCTCGTCGACAACGCCTGCAAATGGGCGGCGTCGCAGGTCTCCATCGAGGTGTCGGTGGAGCCGGCGGCCGAGCCGGGCGCCGGTCCGATGCTGCGCATCATCGTCGACGACGACGGCCGCGGCCTGTCGGCGACCGAGCGGGCGCAGGTCTCGCGCCGGGGCCAGCGGCTGGACGAATCAAAGCCTGGCTCGGGACTGGGGCTGTCGATCGTGGTCGACCTGGCGGCCCTGTACGGCGGCAGCCTTGCCCTCGGCAACGCGCCGATCGGGGGATTGCGGGCGGAACTGGTGCTGCCGGGGGTGTGAGCCCCGCCGTGTGCCCGAAGCCTGCAGATTGACGGCGGAGCCGGCCCCCCGGAATGCCGGCCAATGCATTATTCCTAAACGGCTTCTTAACGGGGGGGCATTTAAGATGACCGGTGGACGCTTACTGCCGTCCGAGCGAAACACGCATCCACCGGGCGCATGAGCCAGACATCGATCGAGCGGTTGAGAGACTATCTCGCGCAGCTTCCGCCGCAGGCGCAGGCGCTGCTGATGCGGGAGTTCGAACGCGCCATCGAACGGGGCGAAGACACCACGGTTGCCACCTTCGTGCTCGAACAACTGCGCAAGATCGTGCGCGGAACCGACGAGGAGACGCGGCCGCGCGTCGACGATCCGGCCCGGCTGCTGTTCCGCCCGCTCGAGCCGTTTCTGGTCGAAGGCAATGCTCCGGTGCGGCCGGGACAGATCCGCCGCACCTCGTTGCTGCCGGTCTGGCAATGGCTGATCCGCGAGGGTGCGCCGGATCAGGCGCGGGAATTCGAGGCGGCGCTGGCCCGGGTCCAGGAAGCCGGGTCGAAGTCCGATCTCGAAGTGGCCGTCCGCAAGTTTCAGCACGCCGCGGCGGATGCGATCTTCAGTATCGCCAAGCCGGTTCCCGGCGGCGACCATCAGCGCGCGCTGAGCCGGATCGGTCCGCCCAAGGTGATCGAGGATGTGTTGCCGATCGGCTCGGTGCTGCAGGCCCGTGAAGCCATCGATACCCTCAACGGCCGGCTTCCCAGTCTGCTGCGCGTATTCGCGGATTCCCGAATCGCCTCGATCAGCGCGTGCCTCAACGTTCCTTCGCTGCAGACCCCGCAATTGCTGCCGTTCGCGCTGTCGCTGGTGATGCAGCGATTGCCCGCGCCTTGGCAGATCATCCGCCTCGCCATCAAGATGGCCGCGTCGGACGACGAGATCCGCGTTGCCGCGACACCTTACGGCGTTGCCGTCACCATCGCGCTGCAGGATCTGTCGTTGCTCGCCGCCAACCTGCGGACCGACATCAAGCGCGGCCATTTCGACACCGTTGCGGACCAGCTCAAGACCCTCCACGACGGCGTACGCGGCTTGCGGACCGAGCTCGATCTGCGCAACGATTCCACTTGGGGCAAGCAGCTGACGTCGATCCGCGCCGAAATTTCCAACGCCCTGCAATCGGAAATCGACAGCGTGCCCGGCCGGGTCCGGCGCCTGCTGCGTCAACGCGCCGACAAGGATATTCCCGCCGGCGCCAAGATCGACCCCGCTGATGTCGATGAAACCGCGGCCTTGATCGATTTCGTCGCGGTGTGCCGCACCTATGCCAGCGAACTCGCGATCAACGAAGTCACGCTGCGGACCTATTCCGACCTGCAGCAATACGTCGAGAAGTCCACCGAGTCGCTGGTGCAATCGCTGCGCGGCGGCGACGCCAAGACGCGAGGCTACCGGCAGATGCAGGTCAAGGCGGCGATCCGCTTCTGCCAGGTATTGTTCGGCGAGGACTATGCATCGCTGATGAGCAGGGCGGCCGAAAATGCGCAGACCGTCGAGCGCAAGCCGTCGCGCGCTAGTTAAACAGATGGTGAAATTATAGGTTGTAATTTTGATTGACTGAATCTGGCGCGGGCCATACACATTTGCCGTGCCCGTTCATCAAGTCATTGAATCTTTGAAATATGAACTCAGTCATCAACTACGTCGAAATCGAAAATCGTATCGTCTCAGCAACATATAGAAATCTCATGATCGGGGCCAAGGTCGTCCTGGTCGAGAAGGCCAGCGATCAGCAATTGCCCGATCCGATCACGACGATCGCGTCGCCGGCTCCCGCGGGCTCACTCAGGATCAGGCTGCCGGCCACGGTCAAACCCGGGGACTATTATCTGAAAGCGCTGAACGGCCACGGCGCCCCGGTCGCGCAAACCGTCGAATTTTATGTGAGCTGACCCCGGTTTTCTGCGGGTTTTCAGGTTCCTCGCCGCGCCGCCGGTTTGACAATTGTCAATTGCCGGGGTCGCCGCCCGTGGTGTAAAGCGGCGCATCGGTGCCTGCGTGGTGCCGTTTCACCGGAACTTGACTGATGATGCTTTGGTTTGTGTTCGCGCTGATGACGGTCGCGGCGATCTTCGCCGTGCTCTGGCCGTTAGGCCGGGCGGGCCGGCCGCCGAGCGAAGGTAGCGAGGCTGCCGTCTACAAGGATCAACTCGGCGAGATCGACCGCGACGTCGCCAGCGGACTGGTCGGTTCCTCGGAAGCTGAAGCCGCACGTGTCGAGATCAGCCGCAGGCTGCTCGCCGCGAGGGACAGCCAGGACGGTCCGCCGGTCGTATCGAGCACCGCCTTGCGCCGATCCGCCGCCATTCTGGCCCTGGTTGGGCTCCCGATCGTGGCGGCGGCGATATACCTTCCGCTGGGATCGCCCCGGCTCGGCGATTTTCCACTGGCCCAGCGCGCCCGCGCGCCCGACGCGGCCCAGCCGTTCGAAAACATGGTGGCGCAGGTCGAGGCGCATCTGGAGAAGAACCCGACCGACGGGCGGGGCTGGAACGTGCTGGCGCCGGTACTGGCGCGGCTCGGCCGCTTCGAGGAAGCAGCTCGCGCCTACCGCAATTCGATCACCTACAATGGCGACAGTTCCGAGCGCCGGTCCGACCTCGGCGAAGCGCTGGCCGCCGCGGCGGGTGGCGTCGTCACCGCGGAGGCCAAGGCCGAATTCGAGCGTGCCGTTGCGCTCAACGCCGACGAGGTCAAGGCGAGCTACTTCCTTGGGCTGGCCGCCGAGCAGGACGGCCGCGGCAGCGAGGCCGCTTCGATCTGGCGCGCCATGCTGGCAAAGGCGCCACCGGATGCGCCGTGGCGCCCGCTGGTGCAGGCCGCCCTGGCGCGGGTCGGCGGCGCGCCGGCTCCCTCGCCCGGAGCGCCGGCGCTGTCCAATGAGGCGATGGCGGCGGCAAAGGAAATGAACGAGACCGACCGCGGCGAAATGATCCGTGGCATGGTCGAGCGCCTCGCTACCCGATTGAAGCAAAATGGCGACGATGTCGAGGGATGGCTGCGGCTGGTGCGGGCCTATATGGTGATGGGCGATCGCGACAAGGCGAGGGGCGCGCTCGGCGACGCCCGTCAGGCGGTCGCCAACGATGCCGAGCGGCTGCGGAAACTGAATGAGGGCCTGAAAGATCTCGGGCTCGACGGATGAGCATGATGCCGAAAAGTGCGAAGCGGTTTTCGGATCACATGATGCGCAGGATTAGAGGCCACGCATGACGCGCAAGCAACGGCGTTTGACAATGATCGGCGGCTCGCTCGCGGTGCTCGCTGTCGCGGCGGCCCTGGTGCTGAACGCGATGCGCGATTCGATCGTGTTCTTCTCGACGCCGACGATGCTGGCGGAGAAGCCGGTTGCCGCCGGCAAGCGTTTCCGGCTCGGCGGCCTGGTGCAGCCGGGATCGCTGGTCCGCGGCGACAATCTTGCGGTTACATTCGAGGTTGCCGACGGTAACGCCGCGCTGCCGGTCTCCTTCAAGGGCATTCTGCCGGATCTGTTCCGAGAAGGGCAGGGGGTGGTCGCCGAAGGCGCCCTCGATGCAGCAGGGGTGTTCAAGGCCGATACCGTGCTGGCCAAGCACGATGAGACCTACATGCCGAAGGAAGTCGCGGACGCATTGAAGAAGCAGGGGCACTGGAAAGACGATTACGAGGCGAAGAAGCCGGATTACAATGCCAAACCCGCTGCCGCGACGCAGGGCGCGGCGCCTGCGAAACAGGGGGTTTCACAGTGATCGCGGAGTCAGGACATTACGCCCTGGTGCTGGCGCTGGCGCTGGCGCTGATCCAGTCCACCGTGCCGATCCTCGGCGCACGCTGGCGCGATCCCGCCTTGATGAATGTCGCGCGCACCAGCGCGCTGGCGCAGCTCATGTTCGTCGCGGCGTCGTTCGCGGCGCTGGCCGCGTTGTACATCACGTCCGACTTCTCCGTGGTCAACGTGTACGAGAACTCTCATTCGACCAAACCGCTGCTCTACAAGATCACCGGCGGATGGGGCAATCATGAAGGTTCCATGCTGCTGTGGGTGTTGATCCTGGCGCTGTTCGGCGGCCTGGTCG
>JAUXWH010000058.1 GCA_030681365.1 Bradyrhizobium sp. | reverse complement strand
CGTTGACCGCCTTGAAATTGTCGAGGCCGAGCACCAGCACCGCGACCTTTTCCGCGCTGCGCCTGGTGTGCAGCAGGATATCGTCCATCTGCTGGCGCAGCAGGTTGCGGTTCGGCAGCCCGGTCAGGCCGTCATGCTGGGCCATGAAGGCGAGCCGCGCCTCGGCGCGCTTGCGCTCGGTGATGTCCATCAGCGCCAGCAGCACCGCGGGCTGGTCGTTGTAGACCAGCTGGCGCGAATAGATCGCGAGATCGATCAGCGCGCCGTCAGCCCTGACATGCTTCCAGGTCCGCGCGGTCTGTTCGTCGCTGGAGCGGTCGCCTCCCCACGGCAGTTCGGTCTCGAAGGCCTGGACGCTGCGGATGGTCAGCTTCTCGAATTCGGCGCGGCTGTAGCCGTAATGTTCGATCGCGGCGTCGTTGACGCCGAGGATGCGCTCGTCGTCGAGCGCGCAGACGATCATCGGCACGGGATTGCTGTCGAACAGCAGTCGGAACGAGGCCTCGCGCTGCTTCAACTCGGTGATGTCGACGCGCAGGCCGACGACGCCGCCGTCCTCGGTCAGCCGCTCCTCGATCAGGATGCAGCGGCCATCGGCCAGCGTCTGCTCGTGGCGCGCGCCAGGCCGATACATCCTGGCGAGCCGTTCGGCAATCCATTCGTCCTCGCGACCGACCGCTTCCGGGTAATCGCCGCGTTCGACGCCGACGCGGATGGTGTCCTGCAGCCGGGCGCCCGGCTTGAACAGGTCGGAACTGCGGTTGTAGATCTCGGCGTACTTCTTGTTCCAGAGAATGTAGCGCCCGTCGGCGTCGAGAAACACGATGCCCTGCGGCAGGATGTCGATCGCCTCGCGCAGCCGCTCATGTGATTTTCGCGCATCCGCGATGGCGGCTTCCGCCTCGGCGCGCTTGCGCACGATTTCGCCGATCTCGGGTGAAATGCGACGGCGCTTGCCTTCAAACTTGCCTTCAGGTTTGCCTTCAAGTTTACCTTGCAGCTTCGGACCGGGCTTCGCCGGCCGACCGGAAGTGCGGATGATCGCCGCATGCTTGCGTTTCTTGGCTGGCTTCGGCCGGATACTGTGCATTCGCTACGCCCACTCGCCTTCTGCGACCCATGTTCTCCGATAAGTGTCTGAAAAATTGGTAACACTTGCCTGCGATGCGCTCGATCGAAGGCTTGCGGCTGGATCTGGTGATGCTCCGGGTGCTCCAAAAAAAGGCGAGTTCGAACCTGCAATGTCATCCAGCCGACGCATCAGCGGCGCGGCGGGCGTAGCGTGCAGCAAAATCGAGCACCCGGATGACGATAATTGACGAAGATCAGGCCTGCCCGGCAAATGCACTCGAATTCCCCGTCGCGCGCACGAAATTTCGCCAATGGGCAACAGGGTTATCGGACGGTTAAGCGCGCGTCAGTTCGAGATCACGATCCGGGTATTATGCCGGCCGCGGCGCTCGACCAATGCGAACAGCGCCGCCGCATTCGCCGGATGCAGCCTGACGCAGCCATGCGAGGCGAGGCCGCCGAGCCGCGCCAGTTCGTAGGTGCCGTGAATGGCGTAACCGCGATGGAAGAAGATCGCGTGCGGCATCGGCGAATTGTAATATTTCCGCGAGAACCAGCGCCGCGCCATCATCTGCGGACGGAACACGCCGCTCGGCGTGCCATAGCCGCGGCGGCCGGTCGACACCGGCCAGGAGTGTCGCGTCGTGCCATCGACGCTCACGGCCATGCGCTGCGACGACTTGTCGATCCGGACCACGACACCGGCGAGCGCCGGCGTCAGCGCCAATCCCGCCGTGACCGCCACGGCGGCAAATGCCAGCCGCGCCAGCCGTCGCTGCGACAGCCGTTTCATGATCGCACCCTGCCACCCGTTTTTATGGCGGCATGATGTCGTTCCCGAATGCGGGTTGTAAAGACCAGGGCCACACCCGGTCGCGGCCAGTCGCAGTTAATCTTAACCCGCCGCCCGTAGCCTCTCTAAAACAGAATCAATCGGGAAAGCCGTGGCAAGACTGTGACAAAGGTTGTGACAAAGATTGTGGCAAAGATTGTGGTCTGGCGCCCGGCGCGGCTTTTCGCCGCCAGCCGATTCCGTGCTAGGCTTGGGCTGCCAGAGTGACTCGATGACCCCTCGCCTGATCCTCACCCTCCTGCTGATCTCCGCAACCTTCGCCAGTGCCACCGTGGCGCTGGCGCAGGACAAGGGCAGCGTCAATCCGAAGCCGCTGCCGCCGCTGGCCAATCCCAACGATCCGAAGCTCGGCGCCAAGGAACTGTTCGGCCGCAAGGTACTGCCGGCGGCGTCGCCGGCGCGCGTGGTCGGCTTCTATGCCAAGGGCTGCATCGCGGGCGCGGAAGCGCTGCCGATCAATGGCGAGAACTGGCAGGTGATGCGGCTGTCGCGCAATCGCAACTGGGGGCATCCCGACCTGGTGGCGCTGGTGGCGCGGCTGGCGGTCAAGGCGCGCAAGGAGGCGGGCTGGCCGGGAATCCTGGTCGGCGACATGTCGCAGCCGCGCGGCGGCCCGATGCTGACCGGCCACGCCAGCCACCAGGCCGGGCTGGATGCCGATATCTGGCTGACGCCGATGCCGAAGCGGCGATTGTCGCGCGAGGAGCGCGAGGAAACCTCCGCGGTCATGATGGTGCGCTCCGACCGGCTTGACATCGATCCCAGGGTCTGGACGCCGACCCATCTCAACGTGATCCGCGCCGCGGCCCGGGATCCGGGCGTCCAGCGCATCTTCGTCAACGCCGCAATCAAGAAGGCGCTGTGCCGCGAGGCCAAAGGCGACCGCAGCTGGCTGCAGAAGGTGCGCCCGATGTACGGTCACGACTATCACTTCCACATCCGCATCAAATGCCCGGCGGGCAGCGGTGAATGCGAGGGCCAGTCGGAGCCGCCCGAGGGCGAAGGCTGCAGCACCGGCGATCTCGCCTTCTGGTTCAAGGATTCGATCCTTCACCCGAAGCCGCCGCCAGTGCCGCCGAAGCCGCGGCCGCCGATGACGCTGGCGCAATTGCCGGACGCCTGCAAGGCGGTGCTTGCCGCGCCGGACGCGAAGCAATAACGGCCGATATCGCAGGCCCTTTGCGCCGCACCGGCAATGCTGTAAGCTTTCGCCCTGCGATGTCCGGGCGGATCGTAAATCCCCCGGATTGCCGGAACGGCGCTACCGCCTGTCGCATTCCATCATCACCGCCCGAGTTGCGCGCGCGACAAAGCGCGTGCAGGCACGCATGGAGCGCCCGATGCATCGTCCTACCGGCTATTTCGCGGCTCTTTCGATCCTGCTCGCATTGAGCCATTCACCCGCTTTGGCGCAGGACAAGAGCCTGACGGTGTTTGCCGCGGCCTCGATGAAGAACGCGCTCGACGACGTCAACGCTGCCTATGCCGCCAGGACGGGCGTCAGGATCGTCGCCAGCTATGCGGCGAGTTCGGCATTGGCAAAACAGATCGAACAGGGCGCCCCCGCCGATATTTTCGTATCCGCCGATGCCGACTGGATGGACTATGCGATCGCCAAAAAGACCATCAACGGGCCGACGCGGACCAACCTGCTCGGCAACAGCCTCGTGCTGATCGCGCCAAAGAACTCCAAATTCGAAAAGGTCGCGATCGGACCGGGCTTCGACCTTGCCGCACTCGCCGGTGACGGCAGGATCGCAAGCGGCGACGTCAAGGCGGTGCCATCAGGCAAGTACGCCAGGACCGCGCTGGAAAAGCTCGGCGCGTGGCAGGCGGCAGCGCCGAAATTCGCCATGACGGAGAGTGTGCGTGCAGCGCTGGCGCTGGTGGCGCGCGGCGAGGCGCCGCTCGGGATCGTCTATTTGACCGACGCGAAAATCGAACCCGGCGTCAGGATCGTCGGCACCTTCCCGGCCAATTCCCACCCCACCATCATCTATCCCGTGGCGGCGACCGCAACCGCGAAGCCGGAAGCCGCGGCCTATCTGACTTTTCTGCGCTCGTCGGCCGCGAAAACCATCTTCGAGAAATACGGCTTCGCGTTTCTCGTCAGCCCGACGACCTGAGCGTGTTCGAGATTTCGCCGGAGGAATGGACGGCCATCCTGCTTTCGCTGCGGGTCGCCGCGGTCGCGACGCTGGTGGCGACGCCGCTCGGCATCGCGCTCGCGTGGCTGCTGGCGCGGCGCGACTTCTGGGGCAAATCGGTGGTCGATGCGCTGGTGCATCTGCCGCTGGTGCTGCCGCCGGTCGTGACCGGCTATCTGCTGCTGCTGACGTTCGGCCGGCGCGGCCTGGTCGGCGGCTGGCTCGCTGACAATTTCGGCATCGTGTTCGCGTTTCGCTGGACCGGCGCGGCGCTGGCCTGCGGCATCATGGCGTTTCCGCTGCTGGTGCGGCCGATCCGGCTGTCGATCGAAGCGGTCGACCGCCGGCTGGAGCAGGCGGCGGGCACCCTGGGCGCGCCGCCCTGGCGGGTGTTTCTCACCATCACGCTGCCGCTGGCGCTGCCGGGCGTGCTGGCCGGCATGGTGCTCGGCTTTGCCAAGGCGATCGGCGAATTCGGCGCCACCATCACCTTCGTGTCGAACATCCCGGGCGAAACCCAGACCATTTCCTCGGCGATCTATTCGCTGATCCAGACGCCCGATGGCGACCGCGCGGCGCTGCGGCTGGTGGTGGTATCGATCGTGATCGCGCTTGCGGCACTGGTCGGCTCCGAATGGTTCGCCCGGCGCGCCGGCAAACGCCTGCATGGGAATTGATCATGCTGCGCGTTGAGGTTTCAAGACGGCTTGGCGAATTTTCCATCGAGGCTTCGTTCGCCAGCGAGGGACGCGTGACCGGGCTGTTCGGCGCCTCCGGCGCCGGCAAGACCTCGCTGATCAACATCATCGCCGGCCTGCTGCGGCCGGACCGCGGCATCATCGCCATCGATGGCGACGTGCTCGACGATACCGCGGCGGGCCTGCACATTCCGCCGCATCGCCGCCGCATCGGCTATGTGTTCCAGGACGCGCGGCTGTTTCCGCATCTCGATATCAGGCAAAATCTCGACTACGGCCGGCGCATGAACCGGCTAGCCGTGGATCCCGCCCTTTGGGCGCGAGTCACCGACCTGCTCGATATCGGCAGCCTGCTCGACCGCCGTCCCGGCAAGCTGTCCGGCGGCGAACGCCAGCGCGTGGCGCTGGGGCGCGCGCTGCTGGCGCAGCCGCGGCTGCTGCTGCTCGACGAACCCATGGGATCGCTGGACGAGGAGCGCAAGGTGGAGATCCTGCCCTACCTGGTGCGGCTGCGCGACGAAGCCAACGTACCGATGGTCTATGTCAGCCACGACGCCGGCGAAATGCGCCAGCTGGCGACGCAGGTCGTGATGCTCCGGCGCGGACGCGTGGTGGCATTCGGCGGACCCGAGGTGTTGCCGTCCGCCGCCGCAAACCCGGCCGGCTGATCGGCCAAGGCGCGATGATCCCGCTGCAGGCGGCAGCCATTGATCTGCGTCAAGACCGGGCGGCGCCGGTGTGCACAAGAACTGCCGCGCCCGGTTGATCGGACTTCCACGCGAACATGGGCTGAAGGATTCACGGGGAATGTCGGCTGAGATCACCTACCGCATGGCTCGTCCTGACGACAGCGGCGAACTCGCACGCTTGATGTGCATCGCCGGGGGCGGCGTCTACGAATTCCTGTTCGATGATTTGATCCCGTTCGTTACTGCCGTCGATCTGTTATCGGCCGGCATCGGCGGCGAGCGCTATCCCGTTTCCTGGCGCAATTGCCGCGTTGCCGCCCTCGGCGATGACGGCGCGATCGTCGCCGCTGCGAATGTTTTTCCAGCCGACCTCTTGAAGGACGACAATTATGCGCTGCTCGGCTCCGAACGCCACGACCATATCCGGCCGATGCTGGAGTTACAGGACTGGGGCAGCATGTTCCTGAACAGCCTTGCCGTCGGCGACGCCTACCGCGGTTGCGGCATCGGTGCCAGATTGCTGGGATGGGCCGAAACCCGCGCGGCGGAAGCCGGCTACGACCGCCTGAGCCTGCACGTCTGGGCGGACAACGTCTCCGCGGTGAATTTCTACAAAGCTCGACGCTTCGTCCAGGTTGGACTCGCCGGAATTCCGCCGCACCCCAGACTGCCGCACAATGGCGGCAGCATCCTGATGAGCAAGACGGTGCGGCCCGCGGCATGACGGCTTGACGCGAATAATGTCAGGCAGAATTCCGACTACGGGCGGCGGGGAGAAGTGAAGCGCCTCAAACCCCCGCCACCTGCGACCACAGCTCCGACAGCTTGCGCCTGAACCGTGCCAGCCGGGTCAACGGCGCGGCATCTTCCTCTTCTTCCGGCAGCCGCAGGCCGACGATATTGACCCGGCCGCCGCCGATGCTGCGCGCCACCAGCACGATGGGATCGAGAACGAGCTCCGCGCCCTCCTTCGGCGCGTGGTCGAGGTGAATGTCGAAATAGTCCGCCAGCGTCAGTTTCGCCTGTTCTTCATCCACCGTCACGCCGTAGATCGCCGCAAGCTCGCCCAGCGTATGCTCGCCCGACACCATGAAGTCGCCGAGCAGATGCGGATCGGGCGCCGAGCTCGCGGGCATGTCGACGAAGAACCGGTCCAGCGCCTCGGCCTTCTCCGGCGGCGCCAGCAGGTAGATGTAGTCGCCGGGCGCGACCGGATCGGCCTCGGCCGGTGACAGGATCTTCTCGTCGCGGATCACCAGCGTCGGCTTCGACCAGGATGGAATGAGGCCGCGCCGGAAATACAGGCTTTTCGGGCGGACGGAATAGCCGACCAGTTGCTGATCGAGCTGGCCGGGCAGATCGAGTTCGACGCGGCGCGGGCCGCGCTCGGCGCGTGGCAGCGCGACATGGAGTTTTCGTGCCGCCGGGCCGAGCGTCCAGCCCTGCAGCAGCAGCGAGATAAGGACCACGACAAAGGCGACATCGAAATAAAGATAGGCCTTGGACAGCCCGACCAGCATCGGGATCGAGGCCAGGAAGATCGCGACCGCGCCGCGCAGGCCGGTCCAGGCGATGAACACCTTTTCCCGCCAGTTGAAGCGAAACGGCACCAGGCACAGAAACACCGCGACCGGCCGCGCCACCAGCATCAGGGCCAGCGCCACGACGACGGCAGGGCCGATGCTGCCCACCAGCCGCTGCGGCGAGACCAGCAGGCCGAGCAGCACGAACATCACGATCTGTGCCAGCCAGGTGGCGGCATCGAGAAACGCTACCACCGAATTGTGCGCGCGGGTCGGCCGGTTGCCGACGATGATGCCGGCGAGATAGACCGCGAGAAACCCCGACGCGTGCGAGATCTGCGCGGTGCCGAAGATCACCAGCGCGGCGGTGGCGACGAACGGCGCGTGCAGGCCCTGCGGCAGCGCCACCCGGTTCAGCGCCAGCACCATGAGACGGCCGCCGACCACGCCGACAATGGCGCCGAGAACGGCGTCGCGGACAAATTGCAGCGCGATCTGCCAGGCCGAGCCCTCGCCGATCGTAATGAATTCGACCAGCACCAGCGTCAGAAACACCGCGAACGGATCGTTGGTGCCGGATTCGACCTCCAGCGTCGCGCCGACGCGGGGCCGCAGGCGCAACCCCTGCGCATGCACCAGCAGAAACACCGCCGCGGCATCGGTCGAGCCGACAACGGCGCCTACCAGCAGCGCTTCGGTCCAGTTCAGATCGAGCGCATACTTGGCGACCGGCGCCGTGATCAGTGCCGTCAGCAGCACGCCGATCGTCGCCAGCATCATCGACGGCGCCAGCACCGTACGGATGGTTTGAAATCGCGTTTTCAACCCGCCATCGAACAGGATCAGGGCCAGCGCCACCGACCCGACCAGATAGGTGGTGCGGACGTCGTTGAACCACAGCTGGCCAGGGCCGGAGTCGCCGGCCAGCATGCCGATGAACAGGAATACCAGCAGCAACGGCGCGCCGAACCGCAACGCGAGCAGACTCGACAGAATGCCGGCCATGACAAGAACAGCGCCAAGCAGAATGGTTATGCTGACCGCGTCGAGAGAAGCCATGAATCTCCGAAAATCATTGCAAACAGCTGCAATTGCATCCTTATCGTCGCCACAGTTCGACGCCAACCGATTTCTCGGGTCCAGCAGCAAAGTGTCCGATTTAACGGCCTCAACTCACGACAGGCCGGGTGTCGTATCGATGGCGCCAATGCCGCCATTGTGTGAATCTGCCGGCTATTCGAATCAGGTTTGCCCGAAGAGCTGCCTGCGATGGGGTTGTGACGATGGACCTGAATGAGATCACCGAATTCCTGCTCGCCGCGGCGCGTTCGCTCGGCGCGGAGGTGACCTCGCCCTGGTTCTATCTGCAGTTGGGGCTGATCCTGGCCGCCGCCGGCGCGGCGTTCGCCATCGGCGCGGCGGTCCGTTCCAGGGTCGATGTCCCCTCGCTTGTCATGCGCTGGCCGGCGCCGTTCCGGCTGTTCCTGCACGTCCTGGTCGGCAGCGCCGCGACCGCGGCGTTCGCGGTGCTGATGATGCTGGCCCGCGTGATCATGCTGACCTCGACCTGGCCGAGCCGCAGCTATCTGCTCGGGGTGGCCGCCAAGCTTGCGCTGGCCTGGCTCCTCATCCGGCTCGCGACCGCGCTGATCCGCAACGCCTTCATCGTCCGCATTGTGTCGCTGTCGGCATGGACCCTGGCGGCGCTGAGCATCATCGACCAGCTTGATCCGGTGATCCAGGCGCTCGACTCGGTTTCGATCGTGATCGGCGGCCTGCGGCTGACGCCTCTGTTGCTGGTCAAATTCGGCGCGCTGCTGCTGCTGGCGCTGTGGCTGACCAACCTGGCAAGCAATTTCATCGAAGGCCGGATCACCCGCTCGACCGACCTTACTCCCTCGATCCAGGTGCTGCTGGTCAAGATGATCCGGATCGGATTGATGGTGTTCGCCGTTACGGTCGCCGTCAGCACGGTGGGCATCGATCTCTCGGCGTTTGCGGTGTTCACCGGTGCGGTCGGCGTCGGCATCGGCATCGGCCTGCAGAAGATCGTCGCCAATTTCGTCAGCGGCATCATCCTTCTGGCCGACAAGTCGGTAAAGCCGGGCGATCTTGTCACCATCGGCGACAGCTCGGGCCGCATCAGCGCGATGAAGACCCGCTATATCTCGGTCGCCGCCGGCGACGGCCGTGAATTCCTGATCCCGAACGAGGATCTGGTGACGAAAATGGTCACCAACTGGACCTACACCGACAAGAACACGCTGGTGAAGATCGGCTTCGGCGCCAATTACGACGCCGATCCGCGGCTGGTCTGCAAGCTGGCGATCGAGATCGCCGCCGCCGCCCCGCGCGCCATCAAGAGCAAGCCGCCGAATTGCATTCTGACCGAGTTCGCCGAGGCCGGGATGAAATTTTCCCTGACCTTCTGGATCGCCGAGCCCGACGGCATGGACGGTGTGAAGAGCGAGGTGATGCTGTCGCTGTGGGACGCCTTCAAGCGCGAGGGCATCCGCGTGCCCTATCCGGTGCGCGAAATCCGCATCCACGGCGGCGCGCTGCCGGTCGAGACTACCGTCGAGGTGCCGAACGGATGAATTTGCCGCCGGCACCCGTTTCCCGTATATGAGTGCGGTTCCCGCCCGGTCCCCAAAGACGAACCACGCCAGGGTACCATACCAACCCTGGCTTGCACTGCGCGCCCCGATCACTAGATTAGACGTTCAGATCACCCCCCGCCAAGACGCGATCCGCCCATGAGCTATATCGAAGCAACAGATACCTCCTTGCGCAAAACCGGACAGATCAAGCTGCATGGGCAGAGCGGGTTCGCAGGCATGCGCAAGGCAGGCGCGCTGGTCGCGAAATGCCTCGACGACCTCACCGATATCGTCAAGCCGGGGGTGCCGACCTCCGAGATCGACGAATTCGTCCGCGCCTTCGCCTTCAGCCATGGCGCCTATCCCGCCACGCTGATGTATCGCGGCTACCGCTATTCGACCTGCACCTCGATCAACCATGTGGTCTGCCACGGCATGCCCGGCGACCGGGCGCTGAAGGAAGCCGACATCGTCAATGTCGACGTCACCTTCATCGTCGACGGCTGGTACGGCGATTCCAGCCGGATGTATGCGATCGGCCCGATCGCCCGCAAGTCCGAACGGCTGATCGAGGTCACCTATGAAGCGATGATGCGCGGCATCGCCGCGGTGAAGCCGGGCGCCACCACCGGCGATATCGGGCACGCCATCCAGAGTTTCGTCGAGCCGCAGGGCATGAGCGTGGTGCGCGATTTCTGCGGCCATGGCCTCGGCCGCCTGTTCCACGACGAGCCCAACATCATCCATGTCGGCCGTCCCGGCGAGGGCGTGACGCTGAAGCCCGGCATGTTCTTCACCATCGAGCCGATGATCAATCTCGGCAAGCCGCATGTGAAGATCCTGTCCGACGGCTGGACCGCCGTGAC